>DAOUBE010000315.1:0-5534 GCA_034432835.1 Dehalococcoidia bacterium
TGAATGTCCACAGCGTGCTGCTCCCGCTCAGGGTGGGAGGCTGCCCGTGCCTCCTTCAACACATATGGTAGCAGCTAACCGCCCGGGGCGTCGCCATCCTGGCAACGCCCCATCGCATCTATTCCCATAGGGGCTGAGCAACGGGGATCGGTTGCACCGGACAGACGAAAGGGAGTTAGGAGGAATCCCTAGGAGGATGGGGTGTGGGTGGTGAACTGGCCCTTAATGAGCTGGATGGCGTGGGGCAGCACGGGCACCACCACCTCCAGGCACTGGCGGACGCCCTTGGGGCTGCCCGGGAGGTTGATGATGAGGGTGCGCCCCCTGGTGCCCGCCACGGCGCGGCTGAGCATGGCCATGGGCGTGTACTTGAGGGTCTGGAGGCGCATGGCCTCGGCGATGCCCGGCACCTGGCGCTGGATGACGGATAGGGTGGCCTCGGGCGTCACGTCCCGGTCGGTCAGCCCTGTGCCGCCAGTGGTGACGATGAGGTCTAGCCCGTCCTGGTCGGCCCAGCGGGTCAGACGGCCAGCGATGATGTCCACCTCGTCCGGGACGATATCCTGCCGTCGGAGCTCGTACTCCGGCGGCGCCAGCATCTCGCGGATGATGCGGCCGCTGGTGTCCTCGCGCTCCCCACGGGAGCCAGCGTCGCTGATGGTGAGGATGCCCAGGGTGAACAAGGGCCGTACCTGCCTTTCCGGGCTTGGTCCAGCAGGGATAGGGCGGCTGTGGCGCCAAGACCTATTCCAGTTAACCCCGGCCGGCGGGATTTGTCAACGTGTGCCTGGTACACTGCCAGGACGCTGGTGCTCTTGACTGGGCAAATATTGCAAGAGTACCCCACGTTGGCCTGGGTATTGCGCTACTTATATTGTTGTCAAACCGCGGCCACGAAGAGCAGTACCTGGATGCACGGCTAGCACAGAGGAAGGACGAAGAGAAAGTAGAAAAGGAGGGCTAGCCCGTCCGGTATCGCTGCACTACCTGGGGGTCCAGGGGCAGGCCCAAGCCGGGGCCTTGGGGCACGTGGTACTTACCACCCTCGATCTTGGGGCGCTGGGCGGGAAGCTGGTACCACAGAGGGTCTCGGGCCGGGTCGGCGAAGATCTCCACGCAGTCGCCTAGGGGAGTGGAGGCCAGCAGGTGGGCAGCCACCTGGGGCTCCTCGTGGTGGCCCAGGGTCACGTCGAAACACTCGGCCATGCCGCACATCTTGCGCCACTGGGTCACGCCGCCCATCATTGTCACGTCGGCGTTGATGATATCCACGGCGCCGCGCACCACCAGATCGCGGACACCCTGGCGGGAGACCTCGCCCTGGCCGGTGCACACCGGTATGCGGGTAGCCTCCCGGACCCGGCGCAGGCCCTCCACGCAGTCGTACCAGACCACTGGCTCCTCCAGCCAGGCGATGCCCAGCGGCTCCACCTCCCGGGCGAACTGGATGGCGTCGCGGACCGTCCAGCCCTGGTTGGCGTCGCAGGCGATGAGGAAGTCCGGCCCGCCGGCCTCGCGAACGGTGCGCACTCGCTCCAGGTCAACCTCCAGGCTGGCCCGTCCCACCTTCATCTTAATGCCGGCCACGCCTGCCCTCTTGCACAGCTCCACCTCTTCCACCAGGGGCTCTAGGGAGCCGTCGGGACTGTAGTAGCCGCCGATGGATATAACGGGAAGCTCGGTGCGGAAGCCACCCAGGAGCTTGTACAGGGGCTGGCCCGTGGCCTTTCCCAGCAGGTCCCACAGGGCGATGTCCACCGCCGATACCGCCTGCATCTGGATGGCATGGCGGGCCATGTCCAGGGCGTGGAGACCCCGGTGCCCCAGGTCTATGAACATGGAGCACATCTGCTGGTTGAGCGCCTCCACCATGAAGGGGTCGCGGCCCACTAGCAGGGGCCGGAAGTAGTCCCGGATGACCGAGACCACCTGCTCCTGGTACAGGTCCTCGTCGCCGCCGTAGGTCTCCCCCACGATGCCCTCGTCGGTGGTGATGCGCACCACGATGGTGTTGCGGTGCTTCACCTGGTAGGTCCCGCCGGTGAACACCCGCTTGAGAGGCATCTGTAGGGGTATAGGTTCTACGTCCAATATTTTCATGTCAGCCTTTCCCGCCAATGATTGTTGGTACCGTGCAGGGTGAACCCCGCACCCTTCCCCTTGGGTGCCCAATATGGGGTGTGTTTGTCCCACCCACCCGGCAGGGCAAGCCCTGGCAGGGTACACCCTGCTGGAGAGGGGGAGGGCGTAAAGCTGGGGGTTAGGGTAGAAGCCGCCGGACTTCTTGGCGTTCCTTCCAGGGCTAAATCCATCCGGGGACACGCCCTCCGGAGTGTCCCCCCTTACCAAGGTCCTCTCCGCACTCCCCAAGGTCTCCCCTCACATTAACAAGGGCGTGGGGTCAGTGGCTGGACCAGGGGGTAGCTGGCCTCTTCTTAAGATACTCTTCATCCACCTCTATGCCCAGGCCGGGCTGGTTGGGCAGGTAGAGGTTGCCCTGGCGTATGTCCAGGCCCGGGCTGATGATCTTGTTGCCCGCGGGGATGGCGGCCACGCTGTGCTCCAGCCGGTAGAAGTTGGGCACCGTCATGGCCACCTGGGCCCCAGCGATAATCTGGATAGGCCCCATGGCGTTGTGGGGGCTGAGGGGGACGTAGTAGGCCTCGGCCATGGCGGCGATTTTGCGCAACTCGCTGATGCCGCCGGTCCAAAGCACATCGGGCATGATGTAGTCAGCCAGACGGCCCTCAAACACCGGCAGGAAGTCGAACCGGGTGAACAGACGCTCGCCCACGCAGATGGGGACGGGCACCTCGTTCCTCACCTGCTGGAGGGCGGCGTAGCTCTCCGGGGGCACGGGCTCCTCGAACCAGCCTATCTTGTACTCCGCCAGGCGGTGGGCCAGGCGCACGGCCGTGGGCACGTTGTAGTGGCCGTGGCAGTCTATGAGCACCTCAACGTGGGGGCCCACGGCCTCCCGCACGGCAGCGGTGATATCGATGCCCAACTGCTCGCCCTGGGCAGAGATATTGCCGCTCATGTAGGCGGTGTGGAAGGGGCGCATCTCCAGGAAGGGGTCCATCTTGAGGGCGGTGTACCCCTTGGCGATGGTCTGCTTGGCGGCGCGGGCGTAGTCCTGGGGAGTCTGGCAGCCGGTGAACCATCCGTTGGCGTAGGTGGGGACGCTGTCGCGGACAGGGCCGCCCAGCAGATCGTAAACGGGCCGGCCCAGGACCTTCCCTTTGATGTCCCAAAGGGCGATGTTGATGCCGCTGATGACAGTGGTGGCCATGCCCCGGCTGCCCAGGTAGGTGAAGCGGCGGTACAGCTTCTGCCACAGGGCCTCGATATGATTAGGGTCCTCTCCCAGGAGGGCCTCCTTGAGGAACTGGATAGTGTTGCCCACGATGAAGCTGCCTCCTCCGGGTAGTTGGAGGCCTCGCCCCAGCCGTGGATACCCTCGTCAGTCTCCAGCTTCAGGAAGGTCCAAGTGCGGCGCCGGCCGTCGGGCACTTCGGGGTCAGTAAGGTACACCTTCAGGTCCGTGATCTTCATCTCGCCCTCCTAGGCGGTGATCCCGCCATCGATGTGTATGACCGAGCCGGTGATGTAGCGGGCCTCGTCGGTGCAGAGGAAGGCGGCCATGCCTGCCACATCCTCGGGGGTCCCGAAGTGACCCATGGGGATAAGGCCCAAGATGTGCTGCTTGGTGGTCTCGGGCAGCCGCTCCACTATCTCCGTATCGATGTAGCCCGGGGCCAGGGCGTTGACGGTGATGTTGCGATTGGCCACCTCCCGGGCCAGGCTGCGGGTGAAGGCGATGATGCCCGCCTTGGAGGCAGCGTAGTTGGTCTGGCCGGGGTTGCCCACCACACCCACCACCGAGGCGACGTTGATAATGCGCCCCTTTTGCTGCCGGAGCATGTGCTTAAGGACGTGGCGGCAGCAGAGGTAGGTGCCACGAAGGTTGGTGTTGAGCACGTAGTCCCAGTCCTCGGTGGTCATACGCAGGAGCAGGCGGTCCTTGATGACGCCGGCGTTGTTCACCAGAATGTCTATAGTACCCCACCGCTCCACCACCTGGTTCACCATGGCCACCACGTCCTCCTCTTTGGATACGTCGGCCTGAATGGTTATACCCTCCTGGCACATCTCCTCGACTGCCTTCAGCACCTCGGCAGCCTCCTCCGGCCGGGAACGGTAGTTGATGGCTACTCTGGCTCCTTCCCTGGCCAGCCGCAGGGCTATGGCCCTGCCGATGCCACGGGAGGCGCCGGTTATCAGTGCGACCCGGTTTTTCAACAGCATCCCTGGCTCCTCCTTACTGTAGGCCCCGGGACTGTGGGGTGATGGTAGTAGTGACGCCTGGGTTGGTGGACAAGTCGTAAACTGCCATTAGCCTGGCCTGATATCCATACTGGCGAGGGTGGAGGCCAGGTCTTCCTTCATGCGCCGGACCAGGTCCAGCTCCACAAACTGGCGGGCAGTGTTGATGGCCCCGGCCACGCCGTCAGCGTAGGAGGCACCGTGGCCGATGATTACCGGCCCGTTGACCCCGAAGAGCGGGCCCCCTGTTTTCTTGACCAGGTTAGTCATGTCGTAGAGCTGGGTCACCAGGGCCTCGGCCTCCGCCGGCGGGAGGGCCCGGGCCAGCTTTTGCTTGAGAACGTGGATGATGGCTGCGCCCATGCCCTCGGCGAACTTCATCACCACGTTGCCCACAAAGCCGTCGCAGACTATGACATCGGCCCTGCCGGTGAAGAGGTCGAACCCCTCCACGTTACCCACAAAGTTGAGGCCGCTACGCTTCAGCAGGGGCTGGGTCTCGTGCACCAGCCTGTTCCCCTTGGCCTCCTCAGCGCCCACGCTCATTATGGCCACCCTGGGCCTCTCAATGCCCAGATAGATCCTGGAAAAGGATGTGCCCAGGATGGCAAAGCTGAGCATAGCCGCTGGCTTGGCATCCACGTTGCTGCCCAGGTCCAGCATGGTAACCTTGGGTACTAGGCCAAGGAAGGGGCCACCCAGGGCGGGCCGCTCCAGGCCAGGGAACATGCCCAGGACCAGGGCCGCGCTGGCCATGGTCGCGCCCGTGGAGCCCATACTAACGACTGCATCGGCCTGGGCGGTCTTTACTAGCTGGGTGGCCACCACCACCGAAGCCCTGGGCTTCTGTCGCAGGGCCAGGGCCGGGTGCTCGTCCTCGGTGATCTTCCCCTGGGAGGGCACGACGGTCACGTTGGGCCTGGGCCCCCCTGCCTTCGCCAGCTCTTCAGACACTACCTCCTGGTCGCCCACCAAAAGCACGTGCACGCCAAGCTGCTGGGCGGCCTTCACTGCGCCCTTCACCACCTCGGCAGGGGCGAAGTCGCCTCCCATGGCATCCACCGCCACACGAATGGGTCCAGGCCGTGCACCCGATGTGCTCATATACACCTCACCTGCTAAGCTGTCTCTTACAGTATTGACCGCTTTAGATCAACCACTTCCCAGGGGCACCCTTACCGAGGCCGTCCCCGTTAGCACCGCCCGCT
>DAOUBE010000316.1:0-10310 GCA_034432835.1 Dehalococcoidia bacterium
GCCTTCACCCCTAACCGCCGACGACCTTCTCTATAGCCTGCCGCAGCTCCTCCAGGCCGAAGATGCCGTCGAACTTGGCGGCCAGCCGTCCCTGGGAGTCCACCACAAACACCCACGGCTCGCTGGGCAGGCCCCACTCCCTGGACACCTGGGCCAACTGGAAGGAGCCCTGCTCTCTCAACGGCTCCAGGTCGTAAGGCTCGATGTGGATGAACTCCACCCGGTCGGCGTAGGAGGGCAAGGGCTTGGCCACCATCTCCAGCACCGGCCCGCAGAGGCGAGTCTGGCAGAAGGCAGGGGTGGAGAAGACCACCACCATGGGCCGGTGGGCCTCCAGGGCCTGGGCGATGGAGGTGCGGTAGAAGGCCGGGTCCGGGGCCTCCGCCGTCGATATCTCCTCCAGGGTGGCGACGTCCCTAGCCGTTTTGTTCTGGCTGGCGGGCACCGTGGCCCCCAGGGGAGGGGTGGAGCTGGCCTCTTTGACCTGGAAGGACCCGATAGCCAGGCTTTGGCCTTGTGGCGCGCCCTCCTGGCGCACCAAGACTCCCCAGAGGCCAGGGCTATCCAGGTTGACACCACCCACCACGTACACCCCCCGCGCCTCTTGGTGGATATGGAGAGTGCCGTCCGGGTGCTGGTGGGGGGTCTCTATGGCTATAGCATGGTAGGTGGGCTTGTAGGTCTCCTTCACCACCCCCGTGTCTCCCTGGAACTTCAGGAAGGTCACCTCCACCTGGGCATTCTCCACCAGACGCGATTGCTGGTTGTCCACCAGGGCGAAGGCGAAGCGGTTCTGCCCGACGGCCAGGTCCGAGGAGGCGATGACGACGCTCATGGGCAAGGCCTGGGCTATGGGAGTGGGCGTGGGCGTCACTGACTGGCCGGTGCAGGCAACCACTAGCCCCACAGCCGTCAGGGACGCCACAAGCCCCAGCCAGGGCTTTAACAAAGACATGACTCTTTATTGTACACGAGGCAGTGGCCCCACCGGCACGGTGCCCTGCCCCATCCCATGGTTCTCCTAGGATACCAGCCTGGCGATCTCATCTCCCACCTGGGAGGTCTTGGCCGTGCCGCCCAGGTCGGGCGTCCTGACCCGGCCCTCCTTGAGGTTGCGCTTGACCGCTTCCCGAATGGCCGTGGCCCCCTCCTCCCAGCCCAGGTGCTCCACCATCATCCCGGCGGAGAGGATGGCCGCCAGGGGGTTGGCGATACCCTTGCCAGTGATATCGAAGGCGGCCCCGTGGACCGGCTCGAACATAGAGGGGTAGCGGCCATCGGGATTGATGTTGGCGCTGGGTGCCAGACCCATGCTGCCCGTGATAATGGCCCCGATGTCCGTCAGGATATCCCCGAATAGGTTAGACGCCACCACAACATCAAAGGTCTGGGACGGCGGATAAAGTCCATGCACGCCCGGTCCACCAGCAGAGACTCGGTCTGGACGTCGGGGTATTGGGCGGCCACCTTACGGAACACCTCGTCCCAGAACACCATGCCGTAGCCCTGGGCGTTGGACTTGGTGACGGAGGTCACCTTCTTACGCCGGTCGGGCCGGCGGGCGTACTCGAAGGCGGCGCGGATGATGCGCTCGGTGCCGCGGTAGGTGAAGACAGAGGTCTGGACCGCCACCTCATCCTCGGTACCCTGGTACAGGCGGCCTCCCACGTTGGCGTACTCGCCCTCGGTGTTCTCCCGGAAGACCACGATGTCGATCTGGCCGGGCTTTTTGCCCGCCAGGGGGCAGGGCACCCCTTCGTAAAGGTACGCGGGGCGGATGCACACCCCCTGGTCCAGGCCCCGGCGGATGGGAAGGATGAGGCCGTTGAGGGTAATGTGGTCGGGGACTTGGGGATCGCCCACGGCACCGAACAGTATGGCATGGTGGGCCTTGAGCTGCTCCAGGCCGTCCTCGGGCATCATCCGGCCCGTCTCGCGGTAGAAAGCAGAGCCCCAGGGGTAGTGGGTGTAGCGGAACCTGGGAGCGCCGGGCCGGCGGCTCAGGGCATCCAGCACCTTCAGGGCCTCGTTGAGCACCTCGGGGCCGATGCCGTCGCCGCCGATGACCGCAATGCTGTAAGTCTTGGGCATACCAGGACCTCCTGACAGGATATGAGGGCCTATGAAGGCCCCGGCATGCCAGTATAGCGGGCGGCCAAGGTGTTTGCCAGCCTAGACCGGACGGGTGCTTCCCTTTGGGGGTGGCCCCCTGGCCCTTTAAGGTACCGCCATCCGGTTCGCGCCGTTTCCCCGTGGCTGATGCCTCTTCCAGGTGGTCAGCAAACTACCTCCCCACGTTAAAGCGCCAGGTATAGGAATACTGTGTGCCCTCGGCGTCGGTGTAGGTTACGCGGGCGGTGTGCTCCCCATCAGACAGGGGTTGGGGTGGCACATACCGCATGGTACCGAAGGAGGGCGGCAGGTCCTTGGTGGTCATCCAGGACAGGCCGTTCGTCACTTCCGTGTTGTCCAAGAAGAGACGCACGCTCTGGGTGGGGTTATTGCCCATGCCGGGGCCCCAGCGGAACCGCCAGTTGAGGGCGATGCCGTCCTTGAGCTCCTCCTGGGTGACGGTCTGGCCATCGCCGGGGAAGAGGTTGGTGATGTGCTCGGGAGCGCCGCCGTTCCAGCGCCACTCGTGGGGAAGGCTGGGGCGGAAGTCCACGGTGAACACCTGAGAGTTCTCAACGAAGGGGTTGGGCCGGCGCCACTGGAGGATCGAGAGCACCTGGACCAGGAGGTCCCCTTCGACCATGGTCTGACCCATACGGTAGTCCTTGGCCAGGCGCGCAAGCTCAATCCCCTGGATGGGCCAGGGCTTGGCCTCCGGGTAGTTGCCCTGGGAGCGCTCCACGTACAGGGTAATCCGCTCGGGGACAAACTCGCCCAGGTCCTGATAGTCGGGGTCGTCAATGACGCGCAGGTCCATAGCCCGCAGCCGCTCCGCAGTCTCCTTCAGGCGTGCTAGCTGGTCCACATCCTCCTGGGAGAAGGGCTCCCTGGGTTCGGTGGGGGCCGCCTCTAAGCCGTAAATCTCCACCGTCAGGGAGCGTCTCTCAGCGTTGACCAAGATGGTAGTGATGGTGCCATCGGCTATCCAGGGGATGTTGTAGTTGGGTTTGGAGTTGAAGAACCTGTTCTCCGAGACTACCAGGCGCAGCAACTCCTGGACTGCCTCCTCGCTCAGTTTGCCCTTCAACAGCACGGGATACCCGCTGGAATCCAGTTTTATATAAATCAGAGTGCCGTCGCCGTAGAGGGTGAACTCGGGGGCGTAGGTGCGCTGGAAAAGCTGCGGGGCAAAGCCCCCCGAACGCCGCACCTGCAGGACCACCTCGTTGGCCTTGCTAGGGTGTTGTATGCCTGGCACCTCTGTGGGAGTGGGTGTGAGCGTAGGTGTTGGCGAGGCTGTAGGGGTAGCTGTTGGTGTAGAGGTGGGTGTGGCCGCCGGTACGCAGGCCGCTAGGACCATGGCAGCTAGGGCTACAAAAGCTATGAAACTCCAGACAAACCGGGTAAAACTGCTATTCACCGCGTTTTCCCTCACCCCAGCCTTTTAAGCAGGGTTGTAATCTGGTTCACAAAAATATAGACGAAGTCACCTTGAGGAAAGTTCCGGAGTGGCGGACCAAGACTATGGCAGGCTGCGCCTGGGTGAGGTCAGGCTATCCCGCAGCCAGCCGGCCAGAAGGGCCAGCCCCAGGTACACGGGCCAGCCAAAGTCGGCTGCTATCACAGGCACCAGGACCTCGGAGAAGCCCTGATCGCCTGACGGGGGTAGAGCGGGCTTCAGGGCATCCACCAGTAGGGCAGCGCCGAACCAGGGCAGGAGGTAAAACAGTGAGGCTATGAGCACCTGGGCAGCCCTATAGCTCACCGTGCCCCCAGGCCCGGCCGATAGCTCAGGGGTAGCCTTCACCCGAAGGCCCGGCCACACTGGCCCCACGAGGGCTGCCGCCACGGTCAGGACCACCAGGAACCCCCTAAGGATGTTCTCCTGATGGCTCAAGCTGGGTACCGTGTTGTAGAAGTCCTCCCAGAGGAACTCACCGATGGTGTAGGGCAGGGCGATGCCGACGAAGGATATGGCCAGCACCTCCAGGCCCACCTGGAGCAGCCCCGGCTGCCCCCATCCAAACACAAGCCACCGGGACCGGTGGGCCAGCAGGGTCCAAGCCAGGGCCAACAGTACCACTAAGCCATACAGGCCCAAAAGCCCTAGAAACGTTCTAACTTCCCTCCTTTACCTGGGGCAGTTCACTCAGCGCCTTCCGCAGCGCCTCCTCGTCCAGGGAGGCATCCTGGAGTTCGCCCCGGGACAGAGCCTCGTAGGCCTGAAGACTCAGATAGCCCAGGTAGTTCACCGAAAACAGGATAACTCTTTTCTCGCCCTTTTCCTTACAGGCCAGGGCCTCATCTACCACGCCTTTGAGGGTGAAGGCGGCCTCAGGCCCCACAGTCACCCCCTCGTGCTGGGCGAACTGGACGGCGGCTTGCAGGGCCTCGCGCTGGCCCAGGGCGCGGGCCTCCACCACCCCCCTCTGCACCAGCGCACTGACGATGGGAGACATGCCGTGGTAGCCCATGCCCGTAGCCTCCATGGCCGAGGGTGGGGCGTAGCTGTGGCCCAGGGTGTACATCTTCAGCAGGGGGAACAGCCCAACGGCATCGGCGTAGTCGTAGGCATAGACGCCCCGGGTGAGACTGGGCGCAGCCGAGGGCTCCACCACTAGGAAGCGCACCGGCCTATCCCGCAGCCGGTCCCTGAGGAAGGGAACGGCCAGCCCGGCGAAACCGGTACCGCCGCCGGCGGAGCCTACCACAAGGTCGGGGTAGAGGCCCTCTCGCTCTAGCTGGCCCCGGGCCTCCAGCCCGATGATGGTCTGGTGGAGGACCACGTGGTTCAACACCGTGGGGAGGGCGCACTTGGTCCGCTGGCCCTCCATGGCCTCCTCCACAGCCTCGGAGATGGCCAGCCCCAGGGTCCCGGGGTGATTGGGGTCTTGGGACAGGGCCTTCCGTCCCACCCGCGTCTCATTGCTGGGGCTGAGGACCACCTGGGCACCCGCCAGCTCCATAAGGGTACGGATGCGGGGGTTGTGCTGGGCCGCTTCCCTCACCAGATAGACCTTGCACTCCACACCGAAGCGGCGGCAGGCCGTGGCCAGGGCCGCGCCCCACCCCGCCGAGGCGGTGCCTGTGACTAGGCGCTTCATGCGGTTGCGAGCGGCGTAGAAGGCCTGGGGGAAGGCGGTGTTGGCCTCGTGGGTGCCGTAGGGGTTCCGGCCTTCGTACTTGTAGAAGAGCATGGCCGGGGTACCCAGGGCCTGCTCCAGCCCCCGGGCGCGCACCAGGGGAGTGGGGCGCCACCCCCTGAACACCTCCCGCACCGCCGGAGGGATGCCCACCTCTCGCTGGACCCCCATCTCCTGGTCAATGAGCTCGTGGGTAAGGAAGGGCTCCAGGTCGTGGGGGCCCACAGGGTAGCCGGTGCGAGAGTTGATGAGGGGTGGCAGCTTGAAGGGAAGGTCGGGCACTATGTTGTACCAGCTTCTGGGGATGGAGCTTCCCCTGAGCACTGCTCTGAACTTCACTGCTCCTCCTCGTTCTCTGGGATGCGGCCCGCTTCATGGGCTGGGGTGGCAGGCTCTTGGCCCGAATCTGTGGCCTTGCCCTTTCTATGGGTGCCGTTGGCCTTGTCATCCAAGAGCTGGCGTATCTTGGTCTCCACCCCTTCGCCCCAGTATATGGTGCGGTGTGGGAAGGGGATCTCGATCCCCTCCTGGTCAAAGGCCTTCTTCACACGTTTCCGGTACTCACCGGCCACCTCCCACTGGCGGATGGGCTTGGTCTCGCCCAGCACCTTGATGGCGATGCCCGAGTCTTCGAAGGCGTCCACTCGAAGCACCTGGAGGGGCTGGGTGATGAGGGGGCCGAAGTAGGGGTCCTCTGAGAGCTCCTTGCCCACACGGTTAAGGACGGCGATGGCGTGGTCCAGGTCTGTCCTGTAGGCGACGGAGATGTTCAGGTTCACCCTGGACTTCTCTTTGGTGTAGTTGCTGGCGATGCGGACCTCTCCATTGGGGATGACGTGCACCACGAAGTCCAGGTCCCGCAGGACCGTGCGGCGCAGGTTGATGTCCTCCACCAAGCCACCGATGCCGGCAATCTTCACCACGTCACCCACGCGGTAGTGGTCTTCCAGGAGAATGAATATGCCGGCCAGGATGTCCCGGATCAGGTTCTGAGCGCCGAAGCCGATGGCCACGGCCGCCACGCCCGCCCCGGCCAGAATGGGGGCGATGTTTAGCCCCAGCTCGGCTAGAATGACGAAGAAGGCGATGGTGATGATAACCCAGGAGAAGGCGGTGACGGCGACGGACTCCAAGGTGCGGGAGCGCTTCTCCACCTCTCCGGGGTCGGCATCCTCTCTCCGGCTGGTGAGATAGCGGCGGACCAGGGGCGGCACCATGGCCCTGAGGACTCTCAAGAGCACCATGGCCACGGCCATGACAAGGGCGATGCGAAGGAGCCTGGGCAGCAGCCAGGCCAGGGCGGCCGCCCCCAGCGCCCTCAGGGAGTTGAGAGTGCCCGAGGTGTCGGCCCCCACAGTGGTAGCGATGGAGAGGGCCACACCTCCAAGGATGGCCAAAGAAAGAAGCAGCATGATGGTGCGGACGGTGATGTCGCTAAAGGGAGAAAGGTCCGCGGGTATAAGGTCGTCTATCCAGCGGTACAGGGCGTGGACCCAGCGGTGCAAGACGAACCAAGCTATGAGCAGCGCCAGAGCCCCTAGGCCCACCGACAGGCTGATGTGCAGCCACTGCTGGCCTGTCAGGGCCAGGACCACTGGTGCTGGGTATATGTCCAACAAGATCAGACCCATCGTACCTCCTTAGCTGCCAGGGGTTCCGTCTAAAGTCTTTTTCGCCTCCATCTCATCTGGCAGGCTTAGCTTGACCGTAAACCACAGGGCACCGCGGTGGCGGCCTGAGAGGAGCCACCTCCCCAAGGAGAGCAGGCAGCGCGCCCCGGCCCCCGGCGTGGATGCTGAAGTGCCCTCCAGGCATTCTAACCCATAGCCAGGGCACAGGGGTCAAGCCCTACGGCACCATATGGGAGATTTCGAGGGGCTACCGCTCGGCGGAGGATATGGAGGCTTCGGCCAGGGCGCCGGCCCGGACCTGGAACAGGGTGGCCTGGCGGAGGAAGGGTCCGCTGAAGAGTTCTAAGCCTGTGGCGGTTATTAGGGCCTGCTGGTGGGCCAGGGACTGACCCAGTACCTGGGCGCGGCGCCGGGCGTCCAGCTCCGACAGAAGGTCGTCCATGAGGAGTACCGGCTCCTCGCCTGTCAGCTCTCGCAGGTAAGAGGCCTCGGCCAGGCGCAGGGCCAGGGCCAGGGTACGGGCCTGGCCCCGGGAGGCGTACAAGCCCATGTCCACACCGCCCACCAGCATCTTCAGGTCGTCACGGTGGGGCCCCGCACCGGTAGCCCCCAGGACCACCTCCCGCCGCCGTCCTAAGGTTAGCGCCTGGGAGAGCGCCCTCTCCAGAGCGGCGGCCTCCGGGTCTGCCTCCACCGAAGGCACGTACTGGAGGACCACCTCCTCGCGACCCCCCGTGAGCTCCAGGTACCGCTGGTGGACCAGGCCAGACAAGGCAGCCGCCACGTCGTGGCGACGGAGGGTGATGAAGGCGCCCTCTCTGACCAGCTCCTGGTCCCAGAACTCCAGCTCGCCCTCCTTGGCGCGCCCATCGCGGATCATCTTGAGGAGCTGGTTACGCTGAAGGAGGACCCGTTGGTATCGCTGGAGGGCCTTCAGGTAAAGGGGGTCCACCTGGGAGATGAGGATGTCCATGTACCGGCGCCGCAGAGCGGGGGCGCCCAGGACCAGGTCCATGTCCTCGGCACTGAACATGACGGCGTTGGCTAGCCCCACCAGGTCCAGAAAGGTACGTGGGATCCCGTTGACCCGCACCTGTTTGCGTACGGAGAACGTCGGCTGGCCCTGCTCCGCCTGGGCGGGCTGAGGGCCGGCAGGCACGCACTGGAAACCCACCTGGACCTTCAGACGCCCGTCTTTGCGGTGGACAATCCCCGACACCATAGCGTAGCCGTCGGTGGAGGCGGCCTCCCAGTTAACCACCTCCCGCTCGTTGGAGGCGTGGAAGGACTTGCCGATGGCCAGCATATAGGCGGCCTCCAGGAGGTTGGTCTTGCCCTGGGCATTATCGCCGTAGAAGAGGACAGGGCCTGGCGGGAGGTCGGCCTCCAGGCGGCGGTAGTTGCGGAAGTTGGTCAGGCTGAGGTGGGAGAGATACAAGGGCAGCCTCCTGAAGGGTTAGAGCGCCATAGCTGCTCTTATTGTAACAGGGGAGGGCGCGACGATAAATCCCGGATGGAGGAGAGCACCATCGCCCCAAGGGCAGGCCCATGACCCGCACTTCGCTAAGGAGGTCAGTAAGGGTGTGTGACCAGGGAAGGTGCAGCGTGGGTGCAGGGCGTGCCCTGCGGGTGGGTGGGTCAGACTCGTCCCATCTTGGGTGCCCCAAAGAGAAGGGCCCGGGGCGAGCCCTGGCGCAGGGTGCACCCGCAAGGAAGAGCCCTGGTACACCCTGCCACGCCCGGATGACCTCAAGTTAGGCTATAATCATCCGGGGCCTGCCCTTACCCGTGTTCTCCACGCCTCCACAAGACCCCCAGGCAGCCCCCGAACACCACCAAGAAGCCGAACCGTGAGGAGGATGTAATGCGTGTCGAAGCCAAGCTGAAGGAGATGGGCCTGACCTTGCCACCGCCACCACCACCCGTGGCCAACTACGTCCGCGCCGTACGCTCAGGCAACCTGGTCTTTCTGGCTGGCCACGGGCCTCGCCGCGCCGACGGCACGTGGATAACCGGCAAGGTGGGCAAGGACATGACCGTGGAGCAGGCCTACGAGGGGGCCAAGCAGGTGGCCCTGAATCTCCTGGCCAGCCTCAAGGAGCACCTGGGTGACCTGGACAAGGTCAAGCGCATCGTGAAGGTGCTGTGCATGGTCAACGCCATCCCCGAATTTACCCAGCATCCCCAGGTGGCCAACGGTGCGTCGGACCTCTTGGTGGCCCTCTATGGAGAGGCCGGGAGGCACGCCCGCAGCGCCGTGGGCATGGGGAGCCTACCCAACAACATCTGCGTCGAGATCGAGATGATAGTGGAGGTGTCCGGCTAGCCGCCCGGCTTCCCTGCCCTGTAGCTGGGTAGAGTCCCGGCTACTGCCATCCATCCAGCGAGTAGCGCCGCACCGCCTCCTCGTCCAGCTCGATGCCCATGCCAGGCGCCTCCGGGAGCACCAGGGCCCCGTCTTTCACCTTCAAGCTGCTTTTCAGCAATCGCATGAAGTTTAGGACCTGGGTGTCGGTGAAGTACTCAACCCACGTCGCGTTGGGGGTAGAGGCCACCAGGTGGACGTGGAGGTCGGCGAACCAGTGGGGTGCCAGGGGTACGCCGTGGCTGGCCGCCAGGGCCGCGATCCTTCGCCACTCGGTGATGCCGCCACAGACAGCGGCATCGGGCTGAAGTATCTCAGCGGCGCGCTGCTCTATGAGCTGAGCGAAGTCCCAGCGGGTGGCGTGGATCTCGCCGGTGGCAACGGGCGTATCCACGGCGGCGGCGATGGCCGCGTGGCCCTGGATGTCGTCGGGCATCAGGGGCTCCTCGATCCAGCCGGGGTCGTACCTTTCGAAGGTTCGGATGGCCCGCACCGCCGAAGGGACATCGCTCCAGGCGTTGTTGGCGTCCAGGAAGAGCTTTACATTGGGCCCGATGGCCTCCCTGCACGCACGGACCCGGACGGCGTCGTCCTGGGGGCTCAGGCGCCCCACCTTGATCTTGACGGCAGTGAAGCCCATCTGCACGTAGTTGTACACCTCCTGGGCCAGGTGCTCCGGGGTCTTGCCCTCCAGGTAGTAGCCGCCGCTGGCGTAGGCGGGAACGGTCCCTTGACGGCAGGCGCCCAGGAGCTGGTATAGGGGAAGCCCCACCTGCTTGGCCCGCAGGTCCCACAGGGCGTTGTCCACAGCGCTGATGGCCCGCAGCACCGAGCCGCGGCGGCCCTGGAGCAGCGACTCCCTGAACATGTCCTCCCAGATGGCCTCCACCTGGTTGGGGTCGCGGCCCACTACGTGGTGTCTGAGCAGCTCTCGGACGGCCAGGGTGGCCAGGTGGCCGCCGCGGGAGCCGCCATAGCAGAAGCCAATGCCTTCAAGGCCGTTCTCGTCCCGGACCCGGACCAGGCTGTACTCCCGGTTCTGCACCACGCGGGTGGAGA
>DAOUBE010000317.1:0-10319 GCA_034432835.1 Dehalococcoidia bacterium
GGGCCACCTCCTTTCTGGTCTATTCTCACCCAGAAGTGTGGCCCCTTCTGCTTCTACTTTTCCACGCCTACTGTCTCATATCTATCTGAACTTTTTCACCCGATACGCAGCCCTGAACGCCTGTGGGCGCTGCCCTGCCCCAGCCGCGCCCTGCGGGCACCCACTTTACGTCCTTTTTACTTTTCTAGAGCCAAAGCTGACCTTTCTAGAGCCAATGGTGATGCGCCACAACCTTCGACTTCACAGTGGCGGGTTAAAAAGGATACTGCGTCAGGTAAACAGGGTACAACGCCACACCGGTACAGAGAAAACAGGATTATTGGGGGGAGCATTAGGATGTTTAAGGTGATGTGCTGCAGGTGCTTCAACATCTTCTCGGTGGACGTGGTGATGCCGGAGACTGGCTGGTTCGTGTGCATGGAGTGTGTCAACCTGGGCACGTCACTGCTGTCCAAGGCCGAGGTCCCGGCCGTGGCGTCCCCCAAGGCCTCCTGAGCCACCGACAAAGCATTTCCGGGGGCTGGTTTTCAGGTCCACCGGCTCCCACCCCCGAAGCCCCTGGGACTGCGCCTCCCCCAGGGGCTTTGTCTGTTTCGCACTGGAGGGCCCGGTATGCAGGGCGGGTTGCTACACTCCGGCCAAGCTGCGGGTCTCCTGAAGGAGCTGCCTTACCCGCTCGACGCTCTCCGCCTCGGCGTACACCCGCACCAGGGGCTCGGTGCCAGAGAAGCGCACCAGGGACCAGGCATCCCCCTCCAGGAGGAAGCGGTAGCCGTCCTGGGTGTCTATCTCCTTCACTCGCTTCCCCGCTAGCCTGTCGGGCCGGGCCTTGCTCACCCGCTCCTGGACGGAGGCCCGCTGGGACTGGTCGAAGGCGATGTCCCAGCGGTCGTAGTAGTGGGGCCCCACCTTATCGAACAGGTACTGCACCAGCTCCGAGGGTCTCTTCCCCGTCTTTACCATCAGGTCCAGGAACATCAGCCCGTTGATGATGCCGTCCCTTTCGGGGATGTTGCCGCGGAAGGCGTAGCCGCCGCTCTCTTCGCCGGCGATAAGAGCCTTCTCCCGCATCATCACCGGGCCCAGGTACTTGAACCCCACGGGCGTGACGAAGACCGGCACGCCGTACATCTGTCCCAGCCGGTCTATCATGCTGGTCTGGGTCACGGAGCGCACCAGGGGCCCGCGTTGGCCCCGCACCTCCAGGAAGTATAGGGTGAGGAGGGCGAAGGTGTTCAGGGTGGTGATAAAGTTCCCCTTCTCGTCCATGACGCCCAGGCGGTCGGCGTCGCCGTCCACGGCCAGCCCCACGTCGGCCCCTGTCTCCACCACGCGGCGCGCCAGAGGCTCCAGGTTATGGGCGATGGGCTCGGGGTTGTGCATCCCCGGGAAGATGGGGTTCCGCTGGGCTCGCATCTCCTCCAGCCGGGTCCTGCCGCCGCCTAGGGCTGAGGGGAAGTATCCCGCGCCAGCCCCGTGCATGACGTCCACCACCACCTTGAGGCCGGCATCCCGAAGCCCCTTCAGGTCCACCAATCGGGCCAGGTTGGCCATGTAGGACTCGTCGGGGTTGATGTCCACCACTAGGCCCTGCTGGCGCGCCTGGGACAAGGGCATGGAGTTGACCCGCCGGGGCGACGCTGCCTGCCCTATCTCCGCCTCCAGCCTAGCGATGACCTCTGGGCTGGCACTGCCCGCGTACTCGGGCCGGAACTTAAAGCCGTTCCACTGGCCGGGGTTGTGGCTGGCGGTGATGATGGCGGCGCCTGCCGCCTTGGTGCTGAGGATGTTGTAGGTGACCGTAGGCGTGGGGGCGGCCTTGCTGGACAGGTAAACCTTGACCCCATTGCCCGCCAGCACCTGGGCCGTTTCGGCGGCGAAGTCCTCCGAGGCGAACCGGGTGTCGTAGCCCACCACCAGCCCGCGGGAGGCCAGCCCCTCCTTCACTATGTAGTTGGCCACTCCTTGGGCGCACAGGGCCACGTTATCAAAGGTGAAGTCGCGGGCTATGATCCCCCGCCAGCCGTCGGTCCCGAACTTGATGGTGGTCATCCGGACACCTCCAAAGTCCCGAGGGTTATCTTTATTATAGAGAACGGGGGCGGGCGGGGCTCTTTGGGCCGGATGCTCCTGGGAGCCACTCCTGGCCCAAGAAGCGGCGAAGGCGGCCCACCAATGGCCGCCTTCGTGTCCGAAGATCGCCGGTCCTGGCTAGCGGGCGAGGGGCTAGGCGGAGCGCTCCATGCCTTCCCGGGCCTGCAAAAGCCCAGCCTCGGTGCGGAGGATGCCGGCCTTGTCCTTGCGTTCCCAGGGAAGGTCCACGTTCTCCTGCCCAAAGTGCCCGTATGCAGCTGTCCTCTTGTAGATGGGCCTGCGCAGGTCCAGGTCCCGGATTATGGCCGCGGGGCGCAGGTCGAAGTGCTTCTTGATAAGCTCCAGGATGACCTCGTCCTTAACCTTGCCGGTGCCGAAGGTCTCGATGCTGATGGATATGGGGTGGGCAACGCCGATGGCGTAGGATACCTGGACCTCCAGGCGGTCGGCCAGGCCTGCGGCTACCACGTTCTTGGCGACGTAGCGGGCGGCGTAGGCGGCGGAGCGGTCCACCTTGGTGGGGTCCTTGCCGGAGAAGGCACCGCCGCCGTGGCGGGCCATGCCGCCATAGGTGTCCACCAGGATCTTCCGTCCGGTGAGGCCCGTGTCGGCCATGGGACCGCCTATGACAAAGCGGCCGCTAGGGTTAATAAAGTACTTGGTGCGCTTGTCCCTCATGTGCTGGGGGATGACGGGCTTGATCACCAACTCGATGATGTCCCTAGTCAGCACGTCCGGGTGCACCTCTGGCTGATGCTGGGCACTGACCACAATGGCATCCACCCGCTTGGGGACGCCGTAGGCGTACTCTACCGTCACCTGGGACTTCCCATCGGGCCTCAGGTAGGGCAGCGTTCCGTCCTTGCGCACCTGGGCCAACCTCCGGCACAGCCGGTGGGCCAGGGCCACGGGCAGGGGCATCAGCTCCGGGGTCTCCGTGCAGGCGAAACCCACCATCATACCCTGGTCTCCCGCGCCTATGGCGTCCAGGTCCTCGTTGTTGTTCACTATACCCTTGGAGCGCAGCTCTAGGGAGCGGCTGACGCCTGTGGAGATGTCCGGGGACTGCTCCTGGATGGCCACCATCACGCCGCAGCTCTTGTAGTCGATGCCGAACTCGGCGTTGGTATAGCCGGCCTGGCGCAGGGTCTCCCTGACTACGGCCGGGATGTCCACGTAGGTGGTGGTGGTGATCTCTCCCATCACTACCACCAGCCCGGTGGTGACGCAGGTCTCGCAGGCCACCCGGCCCATGGGGTCGTCGGTCAGGACGGCGTCCAGGACAGCGTCGGAAATCTGGTCGCACAGCTTGTCCGGGTGCCCTTCGGTGACCGACTCAGAAGTGAACAAGTAAGACGGGGAATCGCTAAAGCTGAATCCCATTTATAGCTCCTTTCTGCTGTTCATGTCCCGCTCTCCCAGCTCTCCAAATAGGCCTTTTGCTCTGGGTTCAGAGTGTCTATCTGAACACCCATGCTCTGTAGTTTTAGTCTCCCCACCTCGGCGTCCAGCTCCCTGGGCACAGGGTACACCTGGGGCGGCAAAGCCTTGCCGTGCCGGGTCAGGTGCTCCACGCTGAGGGCCTGGTTGGCAAAGCTCATGTCCATGACGCTGGAGGGGTGGCCTTCGGCGGCCGCCAGGTTGATAAGCCTACCTTCGCCCAGCAGGTACAGCCGGCGGTTGTCCTTGAGCAGGTACTCATCCACGTAGGCGCGGACCCTCCGCTTTTGGACAGACATCTCCTCCAGAGCGGGAATATCTATCTCTACGTTGAAGTGGCCGCTGTTGGCCAGTATGGCGCCGTCTCGCATCACCTCCAGGTGAGGGCGGCCTATGGCCTTGAGGCCACCAGTCACGGTGATGAACACATCCCCAACTCGCGCCGCCTGGTCCATGGGCATCACGGAGAAGCCCTCCATGACGGCCTCCAGGGCCCGCACGGGGTTAACCTCGGTGACGATAACGTGGGCGCCCATGCCCCGGGCGCGTGAGGCCACCCCGCGGCCACACCAGCCGTAGCCGCACACCACCACCTTGCGGCCAGCCCAGAGGATGTTGGTGGCGCGGGTGATGCCATCCAGGGTGCTCTGGCCCGTCCCGTACCGGTTATCGAACAGGTGCTTGGTATCCGCCTCGTTGACGGCGATGATGGGGTAGCGCAGCTTCCCCTCCTTGGCCATGGCCCGCAGGCGGATGACGCCGGTGGTGGTCTCCTCCGTGCCTCCCAGGACGCCAGAGAGCAGGTCCACTCGCTCACGGTGGAGGGTGCTCACCAGGTCGGCGCCGTCGTCTAGGGTGATGTGGGGCTTGTGGTCCAGGGCGGCGTGGATGTGGCGGTAGTAGGTCTCGTTGTCCTCGCCCTTGATGGCGAAGGTGGGAATACCGTAATGGTAGGCCAGGGCGGCGGCCACGTCGTCCTGGGTGCTCAGGGGGTTGCTGGCGCACAGGGCCAGGGAGGCGCCCCCGGCCTTGAGGGTCAGGGCCAGGTTGGCGGTCTCTGTGGTGACGTGAAGGCAAGCCGAGAGCCTGACCCCTTGCAGGGGCCGCTCGCGGGCGAAGCGCTCCTGGATCTGGCCCAGGACAGGCATCTCCCGGGCGGCCCACTGGATGCGTGTGACACCCTCGGCCGCCAGGGACGGGTCTTTCACATGGCCTCGGCTACTGATATCGGGCAACTGTTACTCCTTCCAGTCCTTCAATCTCAGGGCGTAGATACCCTTCATCGCCTTGAATACAGTCTCGGAGGCTGGCCCCGAGGTGTCCACCACCAGGTGTTTGTCAGTGGGTACGTCGTTCAGGGGCTCAAAGGCGGTTTTCTGCTGATGGTATATCTCCCAGCGGCCGTCGGAGACAATGTCTGGGCGGCCCGCCCGCCTCTCCAGGCGCTCCTGGAGAACGGGCTCTGGGGCTGTGCACTCTATGAAGACCACCGGCACCCCTAACGCCTCACCTACACGTAAAGCCTCCCCTCTTAGGGAGGCCTTGTTAAAAGACGCATCAAGGATAACAGAGCTTCCCTTACTAATCAATGCATTAGCCCTGGTCAGCATCTCCTTGTACGTGCGCAAGGTAAACTCCGGGCTGTAGATTCCTTTCTCGAAAGGCTCGTAGCGGTGCTCCTGGGGAGGGATGCCCGCCAGCTCCTTGCGCACCAAGTCCGAGGAGATGACCTGGATAGCCCAGCGGCGGCCCAGCTCTTCTGCCAGCCGGCTCTTGCCGCTGCCCATCATGCCCGAGGTGACGTATAGCACCGGTGAGCGCAGGGGCCCCAGGTACGACTGGGCCAGGTGGTAGTAGGCGCTGGCTACCTCCCGGGCCAGCTCCTTCTCCTCAGAGGGCGCCGCCTCCTGGAGCCGGAAGCCCGTCACCTTTCCCCGTACGTAGGCCCGGTACACCTTGTAGAAGTCCAGGAAAAGGGGCAGCCCGGGGTCCTTCATTATGCGCTGGTACTCGTCCACCAGGGCAGAGGACAGCCCTGGGCTCCGGTGGTAGTCCAGGTCCATGGCCAGGAAGGCCATGTCCGCAACGGTGTCCGAGTACCGGAAACGCTCGTTGAACTCGATGCAGTCAATAACCTGAATGCCGTCTTCCAGGAAGATCTGGGCAGTGTGCAGGTCGCCGTGGCAGTCGCGAATCCAGCCGTCACGCTCCCGGGCCAGGAAGAGGGGTTGGCGCGTCTCCAGAAAGGCCTCGGAGTAGGCCTTCAGGTCCTCGTAGGTCTCCCTGGATATGGTCTGCCCGATGTACTCCCTGGTCTGCTCAAAGTTCTCGGTGACGTTCTGGACCACGGCCTGATAGCCTCCCAGGGAGGCGATGCGCGGGTTGGTGTAGGATTCCTGGTGGAAGGTCGCGATCTTCTGGGCCACCCGCCGCACCATCTCCTCGGTAAGCTGGCCACGCTGGAGCAAGTGGCGCATGAGTCGGTCCGAGGGGAGCTGGCGCATCTGGACGGCGTACTCCACCACCCTTCCCGGGCCGTCCACGGAGTAGCGGTCGCCCTCCTGCCGTATCTCCACCACCCCCAGGTACACGTTGGAGGAGAGGCGGCGGTTCAGCTCCACCTCTTGCTGGCAGAAGAATTGGCGCTTCTCCAGGGTGGAGAAGTCCAGGAAGCCAAAGTTCACCGGCTTCTTCACCTTGTAAACGTGCTGGCCGGTGAGAAAAAGGTAGGAGATGTGGGTCTCTACAAGCTGGACAGCCCTGGGGTGGCCAGGGTAGGCCTCTGGCCTGAGGAGGGCTCTGACCAGAGGTGATGAGGGGGCCTGGGTCATGGGCCGCTCTGGCTATCTCCTGTAGAGTTGGGGGCCCTAGGGCGCCGGCGCGCCTGGGAGCCTTCCTCTCCCGTGGCGGCTGGCTTGGGCTTGGGGGCTGGGCCCTGGGCCGCAGGGGCTGTTCCCGCGGCCTCCGGGGCCGGGGCTGGCCGGCGCCTGGGGGGGCCTGGGAGGCGCCGCGGGCTCGGTACGCTCCACCGGTGGCGGGGTAGGCCGCGCCGGCCGGGGAGCGGGAGCACGCTGAGGTCCTCCTATCGGCGTCTTCAGCAACCTGCGCTTCTCCTCCAGCTTCTGGCGCCTCTTCCGGTGCTTCTGTGCGGTTACGCGCTTTCTTTTGTTCATGGCCTTCCGTTCCCACCTTTCAAGAGCCAGAATTCTACTCGCCGCCGCACCTCTTCCCGGTTCTCCCTAGTGACACCTATGACGGCGACCCGGGGGTCCCTCTTGATCCCGTCTGCCCAAGGGTGACGGGCCAACATGATTGTACCAAGGAGCCTTCTGCCACTGTCGAGGAGGGCTTGGACAGCCTCCCGGAACTTCGGCGAGATAAGCTCCATCTTGCCGATCTCATCCACTACTACCGTGGCGCCAGACTCCATGGCCCGCCACAGGGCCGGGACGGCCACCTCTTCCAGGCTGACCACATCCACACCGTATTTGCCAACCATGGGGGCGGGGGCCAGACCCACCCGCGCCAGCGGTGCCCGATGCCCCTCCAGGGTCACTATGTCGAAACCGATCCTCAGCCCGTTGCGGCGGACCTCCTCGGTGTAGAAGCCGCCGGCAGGGCCCTGGTACGACGCCAGGGCGCGCTTGATGATGGTCGTCTTGCCCACTCCTGGGCCCCCCGTGAGTAACAGGGCCTGCGTGATGCTTGTCTCCTGAGGGCTCTATTTCTCGTTGCCGTAAGACGTGGGGTATTTCTTGTCTATCCAGGCCTGGGTGCCCTCCTCGATGTTGTACAGCAATTCGGGGGAGAAGCCCATGGCTGCGGCCATCTCTGCGGCCAGGCCACTGCGGACCCCCTGGGCACAAATAAACAGGAGCTTCTTCCCCTTGGGAAGCTCGCCCATGCGCTCAGGGAGGCTATCAACAGGGATGTGGATGGCGTTCTTAACGTGTCCGCTGACCCATTCGTCATCGCGGCGTACGTCAACTACCACGGCGTCGCCCTTCCGCAACATCTGGTGAGCCTCATCCACGCTGATGCGGTAGTACGGCTCACCAGGTTCCTGTCGCGCCATGTCGTACCTCCAGCACAGTATATGCCCCCCGCTGGGGCCCGTGTCCAACGGGGAAGGGCCAACAAACTTCATCCTAAGAGGATACCATATGTTGCGAAGGGGGACTAGGCGCATCCCCTCCCGGCGCTCCTGGCGTACCTGAGAGACGGTCCTGGGAAGCCACAGCAAAAACCACCGGGGGAAGCCTGGAGCAGGCGGTGGCATATTCGGAGTAGCCGCGTAGAGGCCGTCACCGATTTAATCCACAAAACGACTGGTACATTTGGCACCGCCAGGCACATCCCTTTGGCGTATTGAATCGCTTTTCGTCAGCGGTGCTACAATGACGGCCCGCCACTGACAACAGCCTGAAAACATGGGTTGGGGAGGTTGGGATGAGGGGGATACCCAGGACTGTTGGACTTTTCTGGCTGGCCGTTATTCTCCTCCTTGCCCAGAGACAGCAGGTTACCATCAAGGCCTCGCAGCCGGAGCAGCCCATCACTTTCAGTCGGCGCATCTCCCTGGGGCCGGCGGGCCTCTCCGGGCCTTCGGCCGTGGCCGTGGACCGTAGCGGAGCCGTGGTAGTAGTACTGTCGGCAGCCAACCAGGTGGCCAAGCTGGACCCGTCGGGGCGCCTCCTGTGGAGCCTGGGGGCCTCGGACCCCGATGCTGGCCCCGCCTTCTCCCCGGTGGACGTGGCCTTGGACGACTCGGGTAACGTGTACATCTCCGACCAAGGCAACGACAGGGTCCTTAAGCTGTCGCCTGATGGCCAGTTCATCGCCTCCGTGGGTGCCGACGGCCAGCTCCAGGACCCGGCCAGCATAGCAGTGGACGCAGCGGGGAACATCTATCTGGCCGTGGCCTCGGGTGGCTGGGTGCGGAAGCTGGACAACTCAGGCCGCCAGGTGTCCGACTTCAGCGGGGCCTCGCTGGGGGAAAGGCCCTTCGCCGCGGCTGCGGACCTGGCTGTGGACGCCGCGGGCAACATCTACGTTGCTGATGGGGTCTGGGACAATGTGCAGCAGTACGATGCGACGGGAGACCTGGTGCGTAAGTTGGTGACCGTCACCCCGGGAGACACACCCACCCGGCTCCCCGTGGCTGTGGCGGTGGACCACCTGGGCGCTGTCTATGCCGTCAACGAGGTCAACCCACGGCTGTGGAAGTTCGCTCCCAGTGGGGAGCTCCTGGCCAGCCTGGGCACAGACCAGACCGGCCTGGTGGAGCCCCGAGGGCTGGCCGTGGACCCGGCGGGAAACATCTACGTGGCCGATGCGGCTGCCAACGCCGTTCTTGTGTTTCGCCAGCAGCCGCCGGCCGGCGCCACACCTACCCCGACGCCGGAACCTCCGGTGGTTACGGCTGGTCCCGACTTGGCGGCCCAGCCCGGCGAGGTATTGGATGCTTTGGTGGCCACCTTCACCTACCATGGCGACCCCGATGACTATTCAGCCACCGTGGACTGGGGAGATGGCTACGTGGAGAAGGGGCCTATCATCACCGCCTCCCACGGGACGGGCGCTGTCCAGGCATCCCACGCCTACTCAACTCCAGGCCAGTTCAGAGCGGCGGTGTGCGTGACAGACAGCCTGGGGCAACAGGACTGCGATGCCTTCACCGTCACCGTCGGCGGCAAGACGGCCAACACACCCCCCGTGGCGGATCCCATGTCCTTTGCCACCGGCCAGGACACTCCCCTTACCATCACCCTCAGCGCCCAAGACCCCGATGGCGACCCCCTGACCTTCCGTGTGGTGCAGGCCCCGGAGCATGCCTGGTGGTCCCTGGACGGGCCAGAGGTGTTGTATTACCCATACCCGGGCTACTCCGGCCCGGACAGGTTCACCTTCGTGGCCAACGACGGCGCCGCTGACTCCAACCAGGCGGAGGTGGTCATCACTGTAGTCCCGTCCTCCACACCTGAGCCGTCCGAGGCGACTCCCATACCAACGGCCACCCCTTCCCCTGCTCCCACGCCGACTCCTGGACCAAGCCCAACGCCCACTCTGGGGCCTGTTCCTACGGCGATGCCCACACCCACAGCGACCATTGCGCCGACACCTACTCCCACTCCTACCTTGGCGAGCATCCCTAAGCCGACGCCCGCTCCTGCGCCCATCGCTTCCCCAACTCCAGTGCTTGTAACGGCTCCCACGCCCACTCCATCACCCACCCCCACACCAGCCGTTCCAGCCCGCGTAGAGCTTTCACCTGGATGGGGTGTCAAGGAGCTTCAGGCTAGGCACACTGTCACCGCCAAGGTGGTGGACGCTGCCGGCAACCCACTGCCTGGGGTGGAGGTATGGTTTGTGGTGGAGGGATGCAACAGAATGAAGGCCAGGGTTGTGACCGACGCCAGGGGCGAGGCTACTTTCACCTACACCGGCGCTTTCCAGGGCAATGACAAGATACGGGCCGAGCTAAAGGGGATGGTCTCCCACTGGGTTGCCATGAAATGGCAGACCTCCCTCACCACTCTTCCCTACCGCCCCTAGGGCGCGGGCTTCCCTGCTAGCCCTAAGGTGGCAGGGAGGCTATGGTGGCCACAGCCAGGCATGCGGCGTTGGCCGAGGCCACTCTGAAATGGTCCAGGAACTGGGATAGGGAGGCCTCTTCCCCATGGTCCGATATGGCCCGCACGATGAGGAAGGGGACGCCGCTGAGGTCACACACCTGGGCTATGGCGGCCCCCTCCATCTCCACGCAAAGGCCGCCGAACTGAGTG
>DAOUBE010000318.1:0-33380 GCA_034432835.1 Dehalococcoidia bacterium
ACAGTCCCAGAGAGCCACCCTAGCGCCTAACCGCGGAGGACGCATCTAGGACCCGCGCCCTGCCCTATAGCTCGGCTACTGTGCTCCTGGTGGGGTAGTGAAGCGCACGGGTGAGAGAGGGGTTCGGGGAGGGCGCAGGGGACGGCCCCCAGGGGTGCAGGAGACGGAGTCCCCTGTCGGGGGTATTAATACCGAGGGTGATTCCTAATCCCTTTAGGGACTCACCCTAGGGGGAAACACCCAAAAGGGACTACGTTCCCCTTTGGATAAGGTGGGAAGTCCTGCTGAGAGCGCCCCGAGGGTAGGTAGAGAGCCAAACTCCACCCTCTTACCTAAGTGGGTGCAGAGCTTCCCTTGAGCAAAGCGAAGGGGTACACCTTGCCCGAGGCTGTCCCGATGAGTCGCGGCCCTGAGCGGAGTGAGAGGGGAGTGAAGGTGGCGAGCCTTGGTAGTAGGTGGTGGCCTCTAAGTGGCCCTCTGGTACCTGGGGCTGGGCCGCCGCCGAGGTGCGTTGGTCTCTGCCCGCCTCTCCAGGAGCGGCAGCCGGCTCGTCAGGCCTATGAACACCCCCGACAGAGTGTTGGCCCGCATGTCCGCCAGGCCCATGTCCAGTGCTCCCTGGACCACCCAGGCCACTATGCCCGCCACCGAAAGTACGGCCAGGCTCCTCAGATAAGGGTTCTTCAGGTGCCTGGCCGCCAGGCTACCCTCCAGGAGGCTTCTGCCCACCAAGAACCAAAAGGCCACAAAGCCTATAAACCCAAGGCGCATCCATACCCACAGTATAGTGTTATGGGGAATGATGTCCCAGAGCTCAAAGATTCCCGCCAGGCTGGGCATGGGAAGAAAATGGATGATTTGCTTGCCGTAGCCTCGGCCCAGCACCGGGTCCAAGCCGATGTTATACCTCAGGTTGGTAGCCTCCAGGACCCGGTAATTGTTGGACCCCGCATCTCGCTCATTGGGGTCGAACAGGGACATGATAGCCCTGGCGGGTTGAGCGGGGACGCTAGTACTTCTACCCATGGCTACTACATATAGAGGCAGTAAGATGGCTGCCACCACCGCCAGGGTAAGGATAGGTCTGCGCCAGCGCCGGACTATGGTGTAGGCCATCAGACCCACCACTGCCAGGGCGATGCCCAATACCAGGAACCCCGCCCGCCTCTGGTTGGCCAGGAAGGCGATGAGCACAGGCAAGGAGACCAGGAGCCCGAAGCCTGCTTGAGATCGGCTGCTACGGAACAGGAACAAGATGGCCAGGGCTGTGAAGAAGAGGGCAAAAAAGAAGCTCTCCTCGTGGGCCAGGATGGAATTGTATCTGCTCACTTGTACCACCAGACCCAGGTCTCCCTGGAGGGTGCCTAGGTACCGCGCCGTGCCTATAAGCCCCTTCACCGCCACCGCTGCCAGAAACAGCCACAGGATGCCCTTGGCCTGCCCCTTGTCCTGCACCAGGTTGTACACCAGCAGGTAGGTGAAGAGCAGGTAGAGCTGGGGCCGCACCTCCCAGAAGGCGATGTTCAGATCGCCGCCCGTTCCCACGCCTCGGACCAGGCCGAACAGCACCATGAAGGAGTAGAAGGACACGGCCCAGATGAGGGGGCCGGCCTCCAGAGGCTTCCTCCGCTCGGCGATCCTCTTGAGGATGACGATGGCCAGGGTCAGGGCCATGAGCAGCTCCGCTGGAGTGGCCAGGAGCCATGGTGGGCCTCCTATGGCGCTGATGTTGTGAAAGAAGGGCACGTTGTCCGTCAGCGAGTCGGGGAATCCCAGCCGGAAGGTCTCGAACAGTATGGCCCCGCCTACAATGATGTACAGGCCGACGATAGGGCGGCGCCACAACATTGGAAGCAGCAGCACTAGGGCGGCTGCAGTCATGAAGAGCATGGGGTTTTCCTGGAGCAGCGCTAGACTGATGCCTGCCACCAGTGAGGCGATGAGCCCCAGCAGGGCGAATAGTGCCCTCCGGGAGGCTGGCATACGGCCAAGGCCCGCCGGGGGCGTTGTCCTTGGGTCCGGTATCACTATGGCCGAACGCTGCATCACTTTACTCCGGCGGTCGGATAGGGGGCCTTGAGGGAAGCTGGGCTGTCACGTCCAGAAGAAGTAGAACCCGGCCGGCAAGACCACGGTCGCCCCCAGTAGCAGCAAACGTACTCGAGGACTGTAAGACTTGGCCAGCAGCCCCACGGCCAGATAGAAGGCCAGGAGCATCACCAACAGGGGAACGGCCATCCCCGCTACTCCAAGAGGAGGTCAGCCAGCCACCGGGGCACCGGCGACGGTGGCCCCAGATAGACCACCCCCAGGAACTTCTCGCTCTGCATTAGGCGCGCGGCGTCTTTCATCATCTGCACGGGAGTAAGGCCCGCTCGCACCACCAACAGGGTGCCGTCCAGGAGCCGCCCTATCTCCTCGGCGTTGACGTCGGACAGGACGGGAGGGAGGTCCATCACAATGAACGTGAACTGCTGCTTCAGGGTGTTCAGCAGGCCGGGCATCTCCTTCCTCAGCCTGGCGCTGAGGTCATAGGGCGATTGGGGGACTTCCAGCCCCGGGACGTCGCCGGCGGGTATGAAGTACATGTTCTTCAGGGCGGTGTGGCACATGGCAGCGTGCAGCTCGTTGCGTCGAAGGAGATACTCTGCCAGGCCGGGGGAAGGGTCCACGCCTATGTCCTCGGCCATGCTGGGGTTAAGGAAGTCGCCCTCTATCAGCAGCACCTTCTCTGTAGTCTCAGAGGCCAAGGCCGTGGCCAGGCCTATGGCGCTGGTAGTCTTACCCTCGCCGGCTATGGAGCTGCTGATGCCCACGGCGATGGGAGGCTTCATGCGCTCCAGGCTGACGATGTGCAGGGCCAGCCGCTGCCACGCCTGCCTTAGCGCAAGCAGGGCCCTGTTCTGCTTGTCCGTCAGCGTTAGCCTGCCCAGGCCGTTGCGAGACCGCCCGCCCCTGACCCCTCGAGTACCCGTATTCATGTCACCACCTTCGATGGGACTCACCGGACGTCCCGGCCACTGGCGGCCCTGGGCGCCAGGGCCAGCTTCACCAGCTCGGGCTCCCGCCGGCGGCCCAGGGAGACCACCGGCACCATGACCAGCATGGGCACCTCCAGGGCCTCCTCCACGTCCTCCTTAGACCTTACCGTGGTGTCCCGCCAAGTCAGCATTACAATGGGCAGGGCACCCAGAATCACTCCCAGGAGCACGCCCAGCAACCCCATCATCACGATACCCCGCCGGGTGTTGGCTGCTGCCCCAGGGTCTAGCTGCGCCGGGTCGATGATCTGGAAACCCTGGCTCCGGTTGGAAACGGCAGCTTCTCCGGCTATACGGGCCTCCTCCAGCTTCCTCAGGGCCGACTCATACAGGGTCTGCTCCACGGCCAAGTCCTTCTGGAGGCTCTGTAGCTCCGCCTCCTCGGCCGGTGGCCTGGATTGGCCCAGGAAGGGTGCTGGGTGGGTCTCTAGGAACTGGCGCAGCGCCTCCGAGGCCTGGGCCAGCTTCTGCTCTTGGAGACGGACTTGGCGGGTGTAAAAGTCTATGCCCAGCCTGGCCTGGTCCGCCCGTATGGCCATGGTCTTTTCGTTGTACAGAGCAATAACCTCCTGGACCAACCTGGTGCCCAGGACCTCATCCTTGCCCCGGTAGCTGACGCGGAGCAGGTTGTCACCCTCCGGGGTTACCAGGATGCTCTTCTCGATCATTCTCAGACCGCTTTCCATGGCACCCTGGGTGGTCTGGGGTGGCATCAACCCCAGAACGCGGGCGATGTCACGCAGCACTGGTACGCTGCCTATCTGAGACTGGAACCGTGAGGGCTTGGGCCACTGACCCTGTTGAATGGCAGCGGTCAACCCTACTCTCTCCATCACCTCTTCCCGAAAGGCCCGGGTAGTCAGTCGCTCCTGAAGGGCCTTGGCCTCGGTCTCAGTAGGGGTCTCGCGCAAGGTAGTGCCTAGGTCCAGGGTCTCCACAGGCTCAACCCAGATGGTGCTGCTGATCACCTTGTTCTGCCCCAGGTAGAAGGCCACCGCCAGGGCGATGATGGGAATGGTGATCAGAGGAATAAGGAATAGTTCTTTGAACCTGAACAGGTTTTCGACGTACCGTCTCAATTCGTTTACCCCCTGCCACCCGTCTTAGCCACGCATTGATTGTGAGTCTGGTGGAGAGTCGCCACTAGCCCCATTTGTGCGATTCCTGGAGGGGTGCGGCTTTAGTCTTTTCGGACTACGGTTCCAGTGCGGTCAGTGAAGTAAACGCGCCTTATCGACAATTTCAGACCTTTGGCTGAGGCGGTAGCATGCAGGCCGCTGTACCATACAGGCAGCACGGGACCGGCGGAGGATGGAGGGGCGGCCATGAAGGTGCTCACGGTCTTTGGGACGCGCCCGGAGGCCATAAAACTGGCTCCGGTGATAAAGGAGCTGGAGAGGTGGCCTGGCATGGAGTCCAGGGTCTGCGTTACCGCCCAGCATCGCGAGATGCTGGACCAGGTGCTCCGCCTCTTTAACATCACCCCCAGCCATGACCTGGGCGTGATGAAGAAGGGCCAGAGCCTGTTCGACATCACCGTCCGTGCCCTCTCCGCCCTGGAGTCTGTCCTGGCCCAGGAGCGTCCTGACCTGGTGATGGTGCAGGGGGACACCACTACCACCCTGGTGGCCTGCCTGGCCGCCTACTATATGAAGATACCTGTCGCCCACGTGGAGGCGGGACTCCGTACCGGAGACAAGCACAATCCCTTTCCCGAGGAAATGAACCGCCGGCTGGCCGACCTCTACTTCCCGCCCACGGAGCGGGCCAAGGAGAACCTGCTGCGAGAGGGCGTGGCGGAACAGCGGGTCTTTGTGACGGGGAACACCGTCATTGACGCCCTTCTAATGCTCAAGAAAGAGCTGGAGTGCCCCGAGTTCGAGGCGTCGGTGGCCAGGCGCTTCGCCCAGGCCACCGGTGTGAGGCTGGGGGAACGGCGCCTGGTGCTGGTCACCGGCCACCGCCGCGAGAGCTTCGGGGTGGGCATGGAGAACCTCTGCCTGGGCATCCGCGACATCGTCCGCCGAAATCCCGACGTGGAGGCGGTTTACGCTGTTCACTTGAACCCCAACGTCCAGGGGCCCGTGCGGCGTATCCTGGGGGAGGAGCCCCGGGTCCACCTGGTGGAGCCCCAGGACTACGCCACCTTCGTCTGGCTCATGGACAGGGCCTACTTTATCCTGACGGACTCGGGAGGCATACAGGAGGAGGCCCCGGCCCTGGGCAAGCCTGTGCTGGTGGCCCGCCAAGCCACAGAGCGGGTGGAGGCCCTGGAGGCGGGGGTGGCCCGGCTGGTGGGCACGGACCGGGAGAAGATCGTCTCGGCGGCCCAGGTGCTCCTGGACGACCGGTCGGAGTACGAGCGCATGGCCAAGGCGGTGAACCCCTTCGGCGATGGCAAGGCCGCCGAGCGCATCGTGTCCATCGTCGCGGACTACCTCCGGAGCTAAGCACCCCTATGGTGTTCCAGGCCGGTATTTCCCCACCGCTCCTTGCTGTCCGACCGTTATTTTTGGTAGGAGGCCGACCCGGATAGGTTCAGCCCGGAAGGGCCGCAGGATAAATTAGGCGGCCTGGGGACCCTCACCCTTGCCCACGGGAGAGGGTAGGCCCTCACCCCCAGCGTGACGGCTTCCCCCTCTCCACCAGGGCGTGCCCTGGCAGGGCTTGCCCTGCACCCGCGCCTGATGGTCCTGCTCCACCATCTCACCAGGAGCACAGCACCCAAAACGGATGCAGGGTGAGCCTAGGTGAAGAAGGGGTTGGGGTGAGGCCAGGCGTGCAGGGGACAAGGGCTCGCCCTTGACCCACACTTCGCTGAGGTGGTCAGTGAGGGTATGTGACCAGGGAAGATGAAGAGTGGGTGCAGGGTGCACCCTGCCGGGGCGAGCCCTGGCGTGCTCTTGTCCTTGCTGCTAAAATCCAGGGCGGACCCCGAACCGGGTGGCCTTGGAAAGGAGCGTGGACTATGGCGAGCCAGCCTCCTCTGGACAGGAAGACCTTCCAGGCCCTGGCCAGTTCCCTGGGCCTGGACACCCAGGGTGCTCATGGCCAGGAGCTGTACCAGGCGGTGACCAGCCTCCTCCAGGGGCTGCGGGACCTGGACCGCATCGATCCTGGCAGCGTGGAGCCGGTCCTAGTGTATCTCCCACAGGAGCACGACCGTGAATAACAGCGAGCTTTGCTTTCTCAGCGCCTGGGAGCTGTCCAAACTGATAAAGGGCCGAAAGGTCTCGCTGGTGGAGGTGGTGGAGGCCCACCTGGAGCGCATCAAAGCCACGGAGCCGGCGCTCAACTCCTTCATCACCCTGCTACCGGACCGGGCCCGCAAGGCCGCCCTCCAGGCTGAGGAGGAGGTGCGAGCGGACAGGTATCGTGGCCCCCTTCACGGCGTGCCTCTGGGCCTCAAGGACCTGTACTACACTCGGGGCGTCCGCACCACATCGGGCTCTAAGGTGTTCCACGACTTCCTGCCTGACTACGACTGCACCATCGCCGCCAGGTTCGCCCAGGCCGGGGCCATTCTGTTGGGCAAGCTCAATCTGCACCAGCTAGCCTACGGCCCCACGGGCGAGAACCCGGACTACGGCCACATGCACAACCCCTGGGACCCCCAGCGCATCGCTGGGGGCTCCAGCGGCGGCTCTGGCTCGGCCGCCGCGGCGGGCCAGTGCACCATCACCATGGGCAGCGACACGGGGGGCTCCATCCGCATCCCCGCCGCTCTGTGCGGCATCGTGGGCCTCAAGCCCACCTACGGGCTTCTCAGCCGCCACGGCCTCACGCCCCTGGCCTGGTCCTTGGACCACCCTGGCCCCATGGTGCGTACCGTGGAGGACTGCGCACTGGTACTCAACGCCCTGGCCGGCCACGACCCCAAGGACCCGGCCTCGGCCCGGGTCCCGGTGCCCGACTACACCCAGGCCCTGGTGCCCGATGTCCGTGGGCTGCACATCGGCGTGCCCAAGGAGTACTTCGAGGTGCCCCTGGATTCAGAGGTAGAGGGGGCTGTGCGTAAGGCCATCGCCACTCTGGGAGAGATGGGGGCCGAGGTGCGGGAGGTGTCGTGGCCCATGTTCCACCAGGCCCCCGCCATCTCCAGCGCCATTATGTTCTCCGAGGCCAGCGCCTGCCACGCAGGGCTGGTGCGGCAACATGGAGAAAGGCTCTACCCCCAGGTCAGGCTGCGGCTGGAGTCGGGCCTGTTCATTTCCGCCTCGGACTACATCAAGGCCCAGCGCGCCCGCGCCCTGTTTATCCGCCAGACCCTGGAGCTGCTGGAGCAGGTGGACCTTCTGGCTGGGCCCCAGATGGCCATCACCGCCCCAAGGCTCCTGGAGAGGGAGGTGCAGGTGAGGGGAAGGCGGGTCCAGGTCATCCCCATCCTTACCCAGTACACCCGGCCCTTCAACATAACCGGCTTCCCGGCCATTAGCGTGCCCTGCGGCTTCTCCAGCCAGGGTCTACCCATAGGCCTCCAGCTAGCCGGCCGCCCCTTCGGCGAGCCAACGGTGCTGAGGGCGGCCTACGCCTACCAGCAGGCTACCCAGTGGCACCAACGCAGGCCGCCCATCTGATAGGATGGCTCTGCGCCGGCCCCACTTTGGGAAAGGCCGGCGGGTCCGGATAAGCCTTTTTCTGGTAAGGAAAGAGGAGGACGCCTTAGCCTGCCGTTCTAGCCTAACCCTTTCTCTCCACGGCCTCTACAGACTCTGGGATGAAATCAACAAGAGGAGGAAAGTATGCGACCCAACAGGCTCAGGGAGTTGTGGAAGGCGGGCAAGCCCGCGGTGGCGGGATGGATCGGCTCTGGCAGTAGCTACATGACCGAGGTCATGGCCAACGCCGGCTACGACGCCATCGTCATAGACATGCAGCACGGGGCGGGCATCACCGTGGACCGGGCGGTGGCTTGCCTTCAGGCCATCTCCACCACCAGCGCCGTCCCCATGGTCCGCGTCCCCTGGAACGACCCGGCCTACATCCAGTACGTGCTGGACGCCGGGGCCTATGGGGTCGTAGTGCCCCTGGTGAACAACGCGCAAGATGCCGCCAGGGCCGCCGGGGCCTGCAAGTACCCTCCTCTGGGCTACCGCAGCGCCGGGCCCAACCGCGCCCGCCTCTACGGCGGCCCCGATTACCTACAGCACGCCAATGAAGAGGTGCTCTGCTTCGTCATGATCGAGACCCAGGAGGCGGTGGACAACCTGGAGGAGATTGCCAGGGTGCCGGGCGTGGACGGCTTCTACATCGGCCCCAGCGACTTGGCCATCTCCCTAGGAGTGCCCATGGCCCCGGACAACAAGCACCCCAAGCACGTGGCCGCCTGCCAGCGGGTGCTGGAGGTGGCCAGGGCCCACGGCCTGGTGCCGGGCATCCACTCCTCCAGCCCGGAGGAGGTGGCCCGCCGCTTTAACGAGGGCTGGCTTTTCAGCCAGGTGGGCAGCGACGTCCAGTTCGTCAGCATGGGGGCGGCCAGTGGCCTAAAGGCCCTGGCCGAGGCCCGCGCCAAATACGGCCCGAAGGTGTAAGGCCCATCCTCATCTCTCTCAAGGAGGCCGCCATGTCCCAGACCATTGCGTCCTTGCTGGCCCAGCAGTACCGCACCACCCACCAGCGCATCCTGAAGCTGGTGTCCGGCCTCACCGACCGACAACTGGCCTGGCATCCCTCCCCTACCTCGCCGCCCTTGGGCTTCCACCTGTGGCACGTCGCCCGCTACGCCGACTACCTGCAGAACGTGATCAGCGGGGGCAAGGGCCACATATGGGAGCGGGACGGCCTGGCCCGGAGGTGGGGGTGGTCGGGTGCCCTGGGCTTCGCCGGTACAGGGACGGAGATGGCCGACGACATAGCTACCAACCTGCCTTTGCCGGCCAAGGAGGTCGTTCTGGACTACGTCGGCAGGGCCTTCGCCGCCGCCGAGGAGGCGGTGGAAAGCCTGGACGACGTCAAGCTGATGCAGGGTCACAAAGACCCCCATCGGCCCGACGCCCAGGAGACCCTCTGGGCCGTGCGCGTCATGAACTCGCTGACTCATGAGAACCGCCACCTGGGGATGATGGAGTGCCTCTTGGGTGTCATGGGCACCAGAGGGACGGCCACCGTCTGAGGCCGCGGCCCGCCGCTGGCGAGGGTTGACGTGGTGGAGGGCCAAAGGTAAACTTTGCCCGGATTCAGGGCCTATACTCCTGGCCGGCCCGTGCCGGCCCTAGGAGGAGCGGGATGATCACAGGGATTACCCGGAAGGCAACGCTGAGTCTGCTGGGGGTGGGGCTGCTGGTGGTAGCCTTGGACTGTGGCCCAGCGGCCACCCCAACACCTTCCCCTACCCCCACAGCCACCACGGCCCCTAGGGCAACTCAGCCTTCTGCCACATCTACCCCCACTCCCACCGCCACGGCCACTCCCACCCCCACCCTGCCGGTCCTGGCCCCCACGCCCACTCCGGGGACCACGGTCCAGGTGCCCCAGCCCAAGTCTCCTGTGGGCACCATCACCTTCGTGGTGCCCAGCGTGCCCTCGGGGGTGGGGCTAAACCGCGCCCAGGCGCCGGAAAGCTACATGTACCTGGGTATCACTGAGCAGCTCTTCCGGCCCCAGGGCGATGAGCTGGTGGGGCCGTGGCTGGCCACCGACTGGCAGATAGCGCCGGACTTCAGCCAGGCCACCATCACCATCCGTTCAGGGGTGCAGTTCCATAAGGGCTGGGGCGAGCTCACCGCCCACGACATCGCCTGGAGCGCCAACGATACCAATGCCGCCATCACCCCCCCAGCATCCACGGTCAGGCGGGAGACCTGGCTGCCTTCCTGGGAGAGGCCCGCGCCACCGATGACCGGACCCTGGTCTTGCCCTTTATCGCTCCGGAGCCTCGGTGGAACACCCTGCTCTTTAACCAGGCCGGCGACTCCTTCGGGGTGTTCCCCAAGCGTGCCTTCGACGAGATGGGCGAAGACTGGATGCGGGAGAACATCATAGGCACGGGGCCCTTCCAGGTGCTGGAGTGGGTGAAGGATGATCGGGCTGTTTTGGAGGCCCTGCCCCAGCACTGGGATGCCGTCCCGAAATTCAAGCAGCTCAGGATGCTGGCCATCCCAGAGGCCTCGGGCCGTGTGGCCATGATGGAGACCGGCGAGGCGGATATCGCCTCCACCCTTCTTCTCAAGGACGTCCAGGCCTTGGTGAACAAGGGCTTCAAGGTGGCCTCGTCGGGCCGGCAGACGGGCATCCCTGTCAACTTCGCTGGCAACTACTGGGAGGAGAAGGCGGCCAAGACGGGCCAGCCTCTTGACCATCCCACCATGGTGAATGATATTCCGTGGATAGGCAACCCCTTCAGCCCCAACGACAGCAACAACCCCCAGGGCATGGACGATATGGAGCAGGCCCGCCTGGTCCGGTGGGCCCTGGCCATGGCCATAGACCGGGACCTGGCGGTGGAGACGGTGTACGCCAACCTGGCCCTGCCCTACTACGTGGGCATGTTTCACCCCACGGACCCCAACTGGCAGGACAAGTGGGAGGTGCCTTACGACCCGGTCAAGGCGGAGGAGTTCCTGGACAGGGCGGGCTACCCCAGGGGTGCCGGCGGCGTGCGCTTCGAGATACCCATCTACAGCTTCACCAACAACCCCGACTGGGGTGAGGCCGCCGACGTGGTGGCGGGCTTCTGGGACAGGGTGGGTGTCAAGACCTCCATCCTCAAGGTGAACTACTCCATCGTGCGGCCCAACCTGGTCTCCCGCTCCATCACCATCCCCGGGACCCAGAGCTGCCGGTCCGACATCTGGCTGCCCTGGGACTGGCCCAGGGGCGAGGAGGAGACCAGCCTCACCAGGGGCGGCTTCGGGTGTTATGTGGAAAGTCCCTTCGTGCTGGATATCTTCCGGAGGGTGAGCGTGGAGCCCGACCTTCAGAAGCGCATCGAGCTGAACAACCAGCTAGCCGACTACCTGTACCACCAGATGCTAAAGGCAGGTTTTGTCATCATACCGTCCCGGCAGGTGTACAACCCCAACTCCATAGCTGAGTGGAACATGCGCCGCTCGCCCCAGAACGAGTACAACTCCTTCGAGCCGTTGGTGCCGGCCAGGTAGGTCTGAAAATTAAGCGGGAGGCACCGGGCCCCTTCCGGTGCCTCCCGTGTTCAGGGCGTTGGCCGGTTGCGCCTCCACCCCCGCTCTGCCTGCCACACCACCCGCGGGGTCTCCGGCCCGGCCTGGCGATGGCCTGTATGGTGATCGATGTTCGGTTACAGCAGGCCGGTTACTCTACACCGGTGCTGCATGATCGGGTCGTGTATTCCCCAGGGGCAGGCCTGGGCGCCTGCCCAGCGACACGGGCGGGCACTCTAGACCTCTCATGGGGCATTCTCGCAGGACATAAGCATCAGGCCGCGGTAGGAAGTTCCTGGGCCTGGCTGGAGTGCTTACCCTGGCGTAGCTCCTCCAGGGCCAGGGCGTACTGCCTGTGGCGGAACTGAAGCTCGGTGACCCGGTCCCAGCCCTTGCCGTAGCGCAGGGCATAGAGTTGGGCCTCCTTTAGCTGCCTGTCCAGCTCCTGGAAGGCCAGCCTTATCTGCTCCTTATGTACCTGCCCTCCCATGGTCCACCTCCGTTCTCCAAGTCCGTACATGTACTTTCCTGGGGGCCAAAAAGCTTAGCCCGGCGTCTCCCGGCTCCAGTGCAGCCTCCCGATGACGATGAAGGTCCTGGTGGACTCCACCGCCGGGATGGCGTGGAGCTTGTCCATCACCAGGGAGTCCAGCTCTTCCTGGCTGGACACCTGTACCTTGGCGATGATGTCCGACTCTCCGTAAACCGTGCTGGCCTCCACTACCTCCGGGATCTCCTTGAGCTGGTCCATGACCTCGGCCACGTTCTTCCCCGGGGTCTTCATCAGGACGTAAGCCAGCATGCTGTGAGCACCTCCCTTGGCGGCGGGCCGTCGGAGGCGCTCCTCGGCCAGCCACACTATTGGTACGCTGGTGATCCCGGCCTGGGCCAGGGCTGGCACCACGCTGTGGTACAGTTCCCCGGCCTGGGCTGCCCGGGCCTTCACCAGCAGGTCTATGCTATCGGTGTAAACGGCGCTGGCTTCCTCCACCTCGGGGCAGCCCTGCACCGCTGCCATGGCCTGGGCGACCTGGCCCACCGGTACGTAGAAGCCGGCGTAGGCCACTGTTTGGAGCGCCCGTTGGGAAAGCTCGTGGGCCGCCTGTATGGAGTAGCCGCGGCTGTAATAGCGCCACAGCGCCTCCAAGCTGCGGGCATCCTCCTCGCTGTAGTCTCGGCGGGCTATGCGCGCCTTGTGTACCTTGGCGGGCTGGATATACCCCAGCGACTCCACGTAGTAAACGAAGCGCTTCTGAAGCCCGGGGACCCGGTTTAGCACTTCCTTTAGCTCCATAGGCTCGACGTAAGTACAAGTTTGTACTTATACTGTACCCCATCCCCCACCCCTTGTCAAGCCCCAGGCCGCGCTACCGCCAGCCGATTCTCCATCCGGTTTCCCCCTTGGCCCTGGGCCCGGTTGGCCTTCTGACCTAGGGGTAATAGGCTTGTGGATAGTGTGCTGGCACCCTTCGAAGCCAGACACCGATACCTTAGGTTGTTACCAACGGACTAAGGGGCCCCTGGCAGGCCCCGGACAAGGAACCAACAGTGACAAAGGCTACCCGCTGGCAAGACACCGTCCGCTCGTGGCAGCAGCTCTCCCAGGCCCCCGGCGGCCCAGTAGAACAGCTCCTCCAGCAGTACAGGCAGGTTACCCTCTCCTGCTTGGAAGGGGTGGTGAAGCAGCTCTTCCTCTGGCTGGAGCGGCAGGGTCTCATGGAGCAACAGTACGCCCGCACCCCTTCTCGCCTCCACAGTACTCTGGTGCTCTGGTCCTCCGTGGCTTTCGTGGAAAGGCCCAGCCTGATGCTGGACCTGATGAGCAAGCGCGCCGCCGCTCGCCTCCTGGAGCTGGGCATGGACCTCAATCAGGCCATGTCCGCCTTCGGCCTCTTCGGCGACCTGCTGGCCAACGCCCTGGTGGAGAAGCTCCAGTTGGACATCCCCGCCGAGGAGGCCCTGCGCCAGGCGGTGGAGCAGCGGGTCTCCCTCTGCCGGAGCCTGGTGAGCAGGCAGCGCTCCCCCGCCAGTGAGGGGGCCCCGGAGGCTGCCCAAGACACCTCCCAGTACACGTCCAGCAGGGCACGGCACACGGCCCGGGCCGCCCTGGAGCCGGAGCCGCTCCAGGAAGAAGAGCCGGATGAGGACCTGCCCTTCAACAGGAACCTCCTGGCCGAGGCCCGCCTGGTAGAGGCCTTGGACAGGACCCGGCTGGCCTCCCGGCGCCTTCAGGAGCGCCTGCGCATCCTCCTGGGCCAGTAACATCCAGAGCCCGCCGTCCCCAGACCCTTGGCTTCCCACAGGGTAACAGAAAGGTACACATGGCTGTCATCCTGAGTCCTCCGTGGGAGGGCGAAGAATCTGTGGAAGGGTGCCGAGGGGGCTAATACCTGGCCTGGGTACTATGTGGCCCCAAGGGACATTCAGATGGCCATCAGTGGGGACAAGGGCCCCTGAGGATGGCGGAACAGACTCCCTGCCGCAGACCTCGGGGCAAGGGTGACCGAGAAGGTCTCGCACAAGGGGACAAAGAGGTCGCCTGCGCTCTGCCAGCGGCCTCTTTTCGTGCCCCGGAAGCCGCCCCGGTACCGACTAGTCGCTCCCCCACACCGCCTAGCTACCCTGCCCTGTCAAGTTTAGTCCTTCCTGGCGTTGATGCCCTCCCCGTGCCTTAACTTAGACTTCAATTGAGCGGCAGTTTGTCGGAATGAGGCGGGGTGGATGATGGACAGGACGCTGGGCCGCCCGACCCTGGCAGCAAGCCCTGCAAAGATACGTATTCGGGACCTGTATTTGGACCGGCTGGACCTGCCAGGGGCCATGGAGCGCATAGAGGGATTTCTTCAGGAGGACTGGGCACACCAAGTAGTTACCGTCAACATTCGGTTTGTCACCATAGCCTCCCAGGACCCGGCCTTTGCCCGGGTGGTCAACCGCGCCCACCTAGTCGTGGCCGACGGCATGCCCCTTATCTGGCTGTCCCGGCTCATAGGGGCGCCCATTCCCCAGCGCATTACTGGCTCTGACCTGCTTTTCCACTGCGCCTCCCTGGCTGCCCAGGGTGGCCATTCCATCTTCCTCCTGGGGGCTGCCCCCGGGGTGGCCCAGGAGGCCGCTCGGCGCCTGGCCGACATCTACCCTGGGCTGAGGGTCGCCGGGGTCCACCACGGCTACTTCTCCCATGAGGAGGAGCCGGAGGTGCTGCGCTACATAAGGCAGCGCCGGCCCCAGTTCCTCTTCGTCGCCCTGGGGTGCCCCAGGCAGGAGTTCTGGATCCACCGCCACCTGGACGAGCTGGAGGTGCCCGTCTGCGTCGGCATTGGGGGGACTCTGGACGTCATCAGCGGCCGTCTCAAGCGGGCCCCCGTGTGGATGCAGCGCTGCGGCCTGGAGTGGTCGTACCGGCTGGCCCAGGAGCCCCGGCGTCTCTGGAAGCGCTACATAGTGGAAGACGTGCCCACCACCTTCAGGATCGCCGCCTCGGCCCTGCGACAGCGCCTCCTGGTACGGATGGACCACAGGTGATGGCTGTCCTGGTCGGGGTACTGGTGGCCCTGGAGGCCGTCTTTCTGCTCTTCGGCCTGTACCTTCTCCTCCTCACGGTAGCCGGCCTGGTGCGCAGGGCTAGGGTCCATCCGCCGGGGCGTCCCTCCACCCGCTTTGCCATCCTTGTCCCCGCTCACAACGAAGAGTTGCTCCTTCCCCGGCTGTTGGAGAGCCTGGCCAGGGTGGACTACCCCCGAGAGCTTTACGGCGTGTACGTGGTGGCTGACAACTGTACCGACGCCACGGCCCAGGTGGCCCGACAGGCTGGCGCCACCGTCTTCCAGCGCAGGGACTCCCAGCGCCGAGGCAAGGGCTACGCCCTGGAATGGCTCCTGGAGCGGGTGCGAGCCCTGGGCCCGCAGCACGACGCTTACCTGTTCCTTGACGCCGATTCGGTGGTCTCGCCCGGCTTCCTGGCCGCCATGGACCGCAGTCTCCGGGCTGGCAGCCAGGTGGTGCAGGGTTACTATGCCGTGTCCAACCCCACCCAGAGCCCCGTCTCGGCTCTGCGCGCCGTGGCGCTGGTACTCATGCACTACGTCCGGCCTCTGGGAAGGCAAACCCTGGGCCTCTCCTGCGGCCTCTTTGGCACAGGCATGGCCTTCCGGCGCCAGGTCCTGGAGGGGTCTGGCTGGGATGCCTTCAGCCTGGCCGAGGACGTGGAATACTTCCTGAAGCTCACCGCTCGCGGGGTGAGGGTCCACTTCGCGCCGGAGGCCGTACTGTGGGCGCCCATGCCGGCCTCCCTCAAGGATGCCACCAGCCAGAACCTGCGCTGGGAGAAGGGCCGGCTCCAGATGGCCTGGCGTTACGGCCTACCCTTCCTGGCCCAGGGGCTTCTCCGGCGAGACTGGGCTAGGCTAGACGCAGGGCTGGAGCAGATCATACCTCCCCTGTCAGTCACCTTTGTCGTGGCCTTGCTACTACTAGTGGTAAGCCTGTTAGTGGGGAACACCTGGGCGGTGGGCCTGGCGGTAGCCCTCAACCTCTCCCTGGCGGGCCACCTACTTCTGGGGCTGCTCTCCGCCAGGGTCTCCGGGGGCCTCTACCGTGCCCTCCTCTATGCCCCCTGGTTCATCATGTGGAAGCTCTGGGTGTACTTTCAGGCGCTGCTGCCGGGGGAGAGGTCGTGGACGCGCACTCAGCGTTCCCAGTAGCTGGGGAGGGTATGGATGGCGTCGCCTGGCACAAGGCTAAGAAGGCCCAGAGGCCACGGCGGGCCTCTGCGCCCTGTGTCTGATAGGAGGCTCCCTGCCTCCCGGGACTAGTCCATAGTGGGGACGCACAAAGTATTAACGGCGGCCGGCGGGCACTCGCAATTATCTGCTCCACAAATAGGCGTTTCATGCTCTGGAGAAATCGGACGAAAGAGGGTTTCAGACGGAGGGAGGGCACTGTAATATGCCTTTGGTGAAAGACAAAGAATGGGTAGCAACTGCTCATTCACGTCGGGCTTCGTCAGGATGTCAGATGTTTCCTTCTCACATAGCCTTTTCCGGGCACGCCTGTCTCAGATTTGGGTCTTTCAGATACGCAATCATTCAGTCTAATACTGGCGGACAACTGCGCTTGTTGTCCCCACCTTGCGACCTCTCTGGTATCCCCGGCTAGCTACCGAAGGACCGTCCAGCGGGACAACCTGTCTCTATGGGTGGTATAGGTGCAGTCTGAGTGGAGGGAGACAGTGGCAAACAAACTCCTGAATTCTCCTGCAGGCGGAAAGAAACGGTCCCTGGCCCTTGATGCGGTAACGCGAAGCATTGAACTACATAGGACCAAGCCCTTCCAGGCTATGTTTCTGCTCAGCGACACCTTCCTCCTTACCGGGGCCGTGTGGATATCTCGGCATCTCAGGGAGGTGTGGCCCGGCATATACGGGGCGGAGCTATCCGCCCAGGCCAGCAACCCGGCCATGTCTGCCATCTTCGTGGGGCTTACCGTGACCCTGCTGGCCCTGTCCAGGGCCTACCTCCCCTTCCGCGCCGCCTCTCCAGGCTACGAGCTGCTGAGGATAGTGGGTGTGGTCTCCTTCGCCTCCATATGCGCCGAGTTTCTGGGGCAGTTGGCTATCCACGGCCAGCAGAACCAGGCCTTGAGGCTCATGATGTGGATGAACTCCATCGTCTTCCTGGCTGTGGGCAGGGTGGTGGTGCTGCGGGGCGCCCGGCTCCTGGGCTGCAACGGTGCCTCCTACGGTCAGATAGTTGTGGTGGGCGACCCCGAGAGCGCCTTGTGGGCCGCGCACTGCTTCAGTCAGAACGGCGGCCGGTACCGTGTGGTGGGGGTGGTCACCCTGGGCGAGCCCCCGGGCGAGGGCCAGCAGCCCGCAGCCGTGCCCGTCATGGGCGACCAGAGCCAGCTCCCCCGCCTCCTTCAGGCCCAGGCCGCCCCTGGCCTCCTCCTTGCTGTACCAGCGGCGGACTACCAGCGGGTACGGGCCGCCCTGGATTCCGGAATGTCCAGGGACACGCCGGTCCAGGTCTCCCTGTACCCCACCCTCCGGGGTCTTAAGGCCGGCGACGCCAGCGCACAGCAGTCCTCCTCTGGCCCTTGGAGGGCGTGGACCTTTCCCTGGCAGTACGAGTCCCTGAAACGCGTCTTCGACCTGGCGGTGGTGTGCCTGCTGCTGATAGTGGCCGCTCCCTTGATGGGCCTCATCGCCCTGGCCATCAAACTGGACTCGCCGGGCCCTGTGCTCTTTCGCCAGACCCGTGTGGGCCGCAGGGGGCTGCTCTTCCAGATGTACAAGTTCCGCTCCATGTACCAGGACGCCGAGACCCAGCTCAAAGAGCTGCTGCCCGGCAACGAGGCCTCCGGGCCAATGTTCAAGATGCGGCGCGACCCCCGGGTCACCCGGGTGGGCAGAATAATCCGCCGCCTCAGCCTGGACGAGATACCCCAGCTCTTCAACGTCCTGGAAGGCAGCATGAGCCTGGTGGGCCCGCGCCCGCCCCTGCCCGAAGAGGTGGCGCAGTACAAGGTGGAGCACTTCCAGCGGCTGGAGGCCTTCCCGGGCATCACCGGGCTCTGGCAGGTCAACCGGGGGTGGGAGCTCTCCTTCGACGAGGTGATGCGCCTGGACCTGGAGTACATGCGGTCCTGGTCCCTGGGGCGTGACATGGCCATCCTTCTGAAGACCATCCCGGCGGTCATCAGCGGCCGCGGAGCCTATTGAGGTGGAATCTATGAACGTGGCCGAGACCCAGGTCCGGCAGGACTCCCAGATTATCGTCAGCAACAGTCTGACCCTTCTGCTGCGGCGGCTGGTGCTTTGGGGTCTGAACGGTGTGCTCATCCTCTTTCTTCCCAGGTACCTGGGCGATCATGGCTTGGGCCAGCTTTCCTTTGCCCAGTCCTTCTCCTACCTTTTCGCACCGCCATAACCCTTGGGGTGGGGCAGTTCCTTGTCAAGGAGGTGGCCCGGGACCACCAGAAGGTAAGCCTTTATATGGGCACTGCCTTGGGCATGCGCCTGGTTATGGCCGTGGTGGTCTTCGCTGTTATTGTGGTGGTAGCCAACCTCATCGGCTACTCCCCCGAAGCCAGGCTGGTGATGTACCTGGCCGCCGCCACTACCATTCTCCTGGCCTTCGTCCGTGTCATGACCTCGGTCCTCAACGGGCTGGAGAACATGACCTGGCCCGCCTTGGCGGAGGTAGTCAGCAAGCTGCTGGTGGTGGGCCTGGGCATCGCCCTGCTGGTGCAGGGCATGGGTGTGGTGGCCTACTCGGCGGTCCTGCTGGTTGCGGCAGGTGTCAACCTGGGCATCAACGCCGTTTACGTGGGCCGGCGCTTCCCCCTGAGCATCAGCCTCCGCCTTCCTCAGGTGAAGGCCCTCCTCATCGGTGGGGCGCCTTTCCTGCTCATGGGCTTCCTGCTGGACATCTACAACCAGCTAGACGTGGTGATGCTCCGCTTCTTCACCACCGATGCCGTTGTGGGCTGGTACGCTGCCGCCAGTCAGCTCTACCACGCCGCGGACATGCTACCCATCGCCCTGACGTCGGCTATGCTGCCTACCATGGCCCGCATGCACTTCCAAAGCGCCCTAGCCATGGTCTCGGTGGCCAGGAAAAGCATCGTCATCGGGGCGGTGATGATCGTACCCATCGGCCTGGGGATGAGTTTGCTGTCCAAAGAGATCATAGCTACCCTTCCCTATCCTGACGTCTTTAGCAACTCCATACCCCTCCTCACTATCCTGGCCCTTAGCGTCCCTATCACCGCCTTCCTCATGATCCTGGGCACCATTGCCGCCGCTGTGGACAGGCAGAGGGCGTGGGCCCTGGCCCTGACGGTCACCGTCCTGGTTGACGTTGCCCTTAACGCCGCCGCCATCCCCTATTTCCAGCGAGTCCAGGGCAACGGTGGCATAGGCGCTGCCGTGACCACCCTGGTGTGCGAGACCTTCATGGTGCTGGTGGGTATCCGCCTGATGCCCAGGGGGGTCATAGATCGACGCATGGCCATGGCTTTCTTGAAGGTGGCCATCGCCGGGGGGGCCATGGTCCTGGCGGGCCTGCTGGCGCGGGTCCTGGGGCTAGGCACCGGGCCCGTGGTGGCTGCAGCCGCCATCACCTACACCCTTCTGGTGCTGGCCACCCGGGCGGTCACCATATCCGATCTGCTCTTTGTCAAGGACTCGGTGTTCCAGCGCAGGAAAACTGGCCGGCCGGCCTTGGGCGAATAGGAGAGCACCTCTATGTCTAAGGTGGACATAAGTGTGGTCATTCCTACCCACAACCGGCGTGACCTCCTCAGGGAGATGCTGGAGGCCCTGGCCTGCCAGACCTTCCCAGCCCCTAGGTTTGAGGTCATTGTGGTGGCCGACGGAGTCACCGACGGCACCCAGGAGATGCTGCGAAGGCTGGAGACCCCCTACTCCCTTGGGGTCCTGGACCAGTGGCAGTCGGGCGTGGCGGTGGCCCGCAACCGCGGGGCACGCTGCGCCCGCGGCTCCCTGCTGGTTTTTCTGGACGACGACGTCCTACCTGTCCCACGTCTGCTGGAGGAGCATGCCCTGACCCAGCGGGAGAACCCTCCTGGGGTGGTGCTGGGGCGTCTCCTACCTGCCGGGACTGGCCGCAAGAAGGGGTGGCAGGTCTGGGAGGAGCGGGTCTTCCAGAAGCACTACCAGGCGGTGTTGGAGGGACGCCGCCCTCCGGCGGGCAGGAGGCTCTACAGCGGCAACTTCTCGGTGCCCAGGCTGGCCTTCCTCCAGGTGGGCGGCTTCAATGAGGGGATGGAGCGGGGCGAGGACATAGAGCTGGGTTTCAGACTAGAGCAGGCCGGAGTGCCCTTCTACTTCAACCCCGCCGCCGCGGCCATTCACCGGGGCTACCGCAGCTTCGCCTCTTGGCGCCGCTCCGCCTACCTCTATGGCCGGACGGATGTCCTCCTGGCCAGAAGGGGTATCCACGCCCAGTCCCTTTCCGAAATCTGGGCCTGGTACCACCGGAAGCCACCTCCATTCCACTGGTTCTTGGGCCTCTCTCTGGGGAGGCCTGGCCTCCAAAGTGCCCTGGCCGGGGCTCTGGCGGCCTGGGGGGGCCTGTTCACCCGCCTGGGGATGCCTGTCCTGGCCCATCCTGCCTACAGCCTTATCTTCAACCTCCAGTACTGGCAAGGTGTGGCCGATGAGCTGGGTGGCCGGGCGGCCTTCTACCGGCACCTGGGGTCGTGGCGGCCTTCCGGGCATCTTCCTCCAGCCGGGGTCACCGAGCCTTCCCGCAAGCCTGGACTTGGAGGTGCCATGGGGTGGAGGCTTCCCTCCCAGGGAGGGCAGGGGCCCGATGCTTCTAAAAATGTAAGAAGGGGAGGGCCCACGGCCCGGACAGACCCGACGGTTGTTGCCTGGCCCAGACCCCGGTCCAGTGCCCATGGCCATGCCACGGAGGATGGAGAGGATGAGTGAGGAGAAGATAGTTGTTCTCGGGGGTGGTACTGGGACCTACACCGCCCTTCTGGGGCTAAAGCGCTACAGCCGCAGCATCACCGCCGTGGTGAGCATGGCCGACGACGGCGGAAGCTCGGGTCGCCTGCGGGACGAGTTCGGCCATCTCCCTCCGGGGGATGCCCGGCGCTGCCTTATCGCCCTCAGCGCCAACCGGCGAGTCAACCGCACCCTCCGGGCCCTGTTGGAGTACCGCTTTAACAAGGGGAACGGCCTTAATGGTCACAGCTTTGGCAACCTCTTCCTGACGGCCCTGACGGAGCTGACGGGTAGTACGGAGCAGGCCATCCTGGAAGCCTCCCAGTTGCTCAACGTTCGGGGCCGAGTCCTCCCCGTCACCACCGACGACAGCCGCCTCTGGGCGGAGCTGGAGGATGGCACCCTCATCAGGGGCGAGCATAACATAGACGTTCGGACGGTGAAGCCGGACGTGCCCATAAGGATGGTCTTCCTGGCGCCCACCGCCCGCGTCTATCCCCCTGTATCCGAGGCCATCCGCTCCGCCGATATTCTGGTCATAGGCCCAGGAGACCTGTACACCAGCATCATCCCTAACCTGCTGGTCCAGGGGGTCCCCGAGGCCATCCGCGCCTGCCAGGGCGTCCGCATCTACGTCTGCAACCTTATGACCAAGCATGGTGAGACGGATGGCTTCCCCGCTTCCAGGTTCATATCCGAGCTCACCCGCTACCTGGGCGGCCCCGGTTCCGTGGACTGCATGATCGTGAACTCTGGCCCCATACCGGCAGCCCTTCTTCGGCGGTATGCCGAGGAGATGGCCCACCCCGTAGTCTTGGACCTGGAGTCCTGCCTGGAGTACGTGCCCCAGGTGGTCCAGGCCGATCTGGTGGCCACGGGGAGTCTGCTGCGCCACGACTCCAAGAGGCTGGCGCGCCTGGTACTCCAGGTCGCCCGCTGCCGCCCCCGTGTCACTGGCGTTGGGGCTGGGGCGGCCACTCCCCTGGTGGAGGCTTAGAACGTGACCGCGAATGCTGTGCTCAAGGGGCTGGGCAGGTACGGCGCCATGCTTTTCCTGACGTGCGCTCTTATAGCGGCAGGTTGCGCCGCCTCCCCCTCTTCCCACCCTCGTTCCCAGCCCTCTCCCACCTCTGGGGTGGTACCCCCGGAGGACGGCGCGGTAAAGGTCTCGGTGAGTATCACCCAGGACCTGAGGCTCATCAACCCCCACATATACGGTGTCTCCCGCTCCGACGGGGCCCAGCCCTATTACAGGGAGATGGGGGTCACCCTGGTGCGTTGGGGAGGGAACGCCCGTAGCCGCTTCAACTGGGAACTCAACGCCTCCAACACCGGGGCCGACTGGGGCTTCACCAACCTGTCCAAGGGCGACGGCACCCCCGGCTCGGCCGCCCTGAAGTTCCACCAGAACAACCGGTCCGTGGGCGCCGACAGCCTTCTGATGCTCCCCATGATCGGATGGGTGGCCCGGGACCGAGGTGAAGCCGCCCTGTCGGTGGGAGGCGCTGGACCCCTGGGCGCCATCACCGGCGTGGCCGAGGGCAGCGACGTGGCCGACGCTAGGCTGCGCACCATCCTCCCATCCTTTCCCAGGAAGGGCGGCCCCTTCTCCTATCCCCCAGACCTGACCGACCAGGCGGTTTACCAGGACGAGTGGGTGTACTTCCTGACCCGCACCTTGGGGCCCTCGGACAAGACTGGCATCCGCTTCTACGAGATGGACAACGAGCCCATGCTCTGGTCGGTGACCCATGCCGACGTACACCCGGAGCCGGTGAGCTACGACTACTACCTGGACCGCTTCCTTCAGTACGCCAGGGCGGTGAAAGACGTGGACCCCTCCGCCCGGATTCTGGCCCCCTCCGTCTGGGGCTGGACCGCCTACTTCTACTCGGCCCTGGACACTGCCAGGGGTGGCCCTGGTTCGGCTCCGGACCGCAAGGCCCATGGGGATGTGCCCTTCTTGCCCTGGTTCCTTAGCAAGGTGCGGGAGCACGATGAGCACTTGGGCGTGCGCACCCTGGACTACCTGGCGGTCCACTACTACCCTCAGGGCGGCGTCTTCTCCGACGACATCGCCCCGGAGACCCAGGCCAGGCGCCTGCGCTCCACCCGCTCCCTGTGGGACCCCACCTACGCCGATGAGTCCTGGATAGCCACCACACCGGAGGGGCCCTTCGTACGCCTCATACCCAGACTGCGGGAGTGGATTGACCAGAACTACCCCGGCACGGGCCTGGCCATCACTGAGTGGAGCTGGGGGGCCGAGGGCCACATCAGCGGGGGGCTGGCCGCCGCCGATGTCCTGGGTATCTTCGGCAGGGAGGGGGTTGACTTGGCCACCTTCTGGGGTGAGGTCGGCCAGGGCAGTCCCGTTTACTGGGCCTTCCGCATGTACCGCAACTACGACGGCCTAGGCAGTCACTTCGGGAACATCTCCGTCAGGGCCCAGAGCAGCCACCCGGACCTGGTCAGTGCCTATGCCAGCCTGGACACCAGCACAGGTCAGGTGAAGGTCATGCTCATCAACAAGTCGCCCGACCATGAGGTGCCCGTGCGATTGACCCTGAAAGGCTTCCCCAGGTCCACCGTTGACCTGTTCCAATACTCCGCGGCCCACCTAGGGGGGATACAGCAGCTCCCCAGGGTAGAGGTCCAGGGCGACACCCTGGAGCATCGCCTTCCTCCCTACTCCATGACCATGGTGGCGGCAAGCACCTGATGGTAGGCCGAGGACGGGCAGCAAGAACATACGTGAAGGTGAGCCGTGACGTTGCAGGCCAGGGGCATACAGGGAAGCAGGGCAGACAGCTACGAAAAGCGCCTGCCCTGGCTCCCCATCCTTATGTACCATCGGGTGGTGGCGCGGGTGGACCGCCCCGACCCCTACCACCTGTACGTGTCCGTGGCCGACCTGGACGCCCAGATGCGGTTCCTGCACCAGCGCGGCTACAAGAGCATGACCCTGGAGGAGCTGGGGCGAATAGTGGCTACAGGCGGGTGGCCCCGGGGCCGCCATGTGGTCATCACCTTTGATGATGGCTATCGGGATGTGTACGTGAACGCTTTGCCCGTGCTGGAGCGGTACGGCTTCACCGCTAACGTCATGCTGGTGAGCGGACAAATTGGAGGGAGGAACGTGTGGGAGTCTGCCCAGGTGGACAAGGTGCGTTTGCTGGGCCCGGATGACCTGGAGGCCATGATGGGCCACGGAGTGGCCTTCGGTTCCCACGGTGTTACCCACAAGCCCCTGACCTTCTTGAGCGCAGATGAGGCAAGAAGGGAGGTGGAGGGGTCACGGGAGGCCCTGGAGAGGCTTCTGGGGCTGGAGGTCCGCTCCTTCAGCTTTCCCCACGGCCGCTCCAGCCCTGCTATCCGGGATATGGTGAGGCAGGCCGGGTACCTGGCGGCCTGCGGCATAGAGCAGCGGGAGCACTCCCTTTTCAACCTCTGCCGGGTGGATGTCGCCGCCTGCCAGGGGAACTGGTTCCTGTGGAGATGGAAGGTCTCTGGCCTCCACCACCGGCTGAGGCAGAGCCGCATGCTCAGGAGGGCCTGGGGCCTCTGGGGGAAGCTCATGAACACACCAGGCCAAAGGAGACCGGCGTGAAGACCAGAGGCTTGGAACACACGGCGTCCCAGGCCATCCTCAGCACCCGGGTCCTGCGCTCTCTCCAGGAGCTGGCGGCCCTGGAGCCGGACTGGTACGCCCTTCTGGAGGAGTGCCCCAGCCACACCGTCTTCTCCACGCCGGACTGGCTCATTCCCCTGGCCCAGGAGTGCCAGGACAAGCTGCAGTTCCTCAGCATCGCCGTGTACCAAGAGGGCCGTCTCATTGGTCTGGCTCCCCTGGCCGTGCGCCGCATGGGGCGGCTGCTCAAGAGCCTGCGCTTCCTTGGCATGGGGCCTTACCGCTACTCCTGGTCGGACTACCAGGACGTCCTGGCGGCCAGGGGCAAGGAGCTGGAGACGGCCTGGGCCGTCCTGGGGAGGCTGCGAGAGCTCACGGCCGAGTGGGACATGATGCACCTGGTAGAGATGCCCTCTAACTCCCCTATGCTGGCGCCCTTACTGGAGGGGCTGCGTGGGCTGGGGTGGGCGGCCATAGCCGAACGTAAGGGTAGCTCCTATGTCCTCCCACTGCCCCAGCGCTGGGAGGACTACCTGGCCACCCTATCCGTCAATTTCCGCAGAGACTCGGAGAGAAAGGCCAGGAAGTTCCAGAGGGACCATCAGGGGTCTTTCCATATCCTTCCCGCCGACGGCGATCTGGACGCCGCCATGGATACCCTGGTCCGCCTGCACACCCTGCAGTGGCAGGCCCGCGGCCAGCCCGGGATCTTCGCCCAGGAAGGTATGGAGGGCTTTCTGCGGGGTGTGGCCCGCCGTATGGCCGCCAGGGGAGCCCTTTGGATGGGGGTGCTCACGGGAGACACGGGCACCGTGGGGGTGTCCTTCAACCTGCGCTACCGGGGCATGGTGTACTACTACAACAGTGGCTTCGACCCCCGAGACCCGGCCGCACGGCTCAGCCCCGGTACCCTCATGAACCGCTACGCCATCAAGGAAGCCATCGAAGCAGGGGACCACTACCTCAACTTCCTGCGGGGCGATGGCCAGTACAAAGCTCGCTACGGTGTGGATACCCTCGGGCATGTCCAGCTCAGGGTCTGGCGGAACTGGCCCATGCTCCTGGCCGATCGCGCCATCCTTCGGCTGGGTAGGAGGGCCAAGGGCCAGCTTCGGAAGATGTTGGGTTGGATGGGGCGGAGGCCAGGCCGCCAGCCAAGACCTGACGGCAAGGGTGGATGGCCCGTGCCTGGGGACAACATGTGAACAACGCCGGCCTTGGCACGATGCGGGGTGAAGTCATGGATAAGAAGGGGTCAGACCAGAGGCAGGCCGTTCTCTTCATAAACACCAAAGAGTTCTTTGGGTCGGTGATGAACGTTCACTTCCAGATAATGAAGCATCTGGATTCGCAGTGCTTCCGGGTCTTTGTAGCCAACAACCGCCGGGGCAACTGCGGCGTGAACTTTCGAAGGCTGGCCCATGTGGTCACCCTGGACTACGACCTGGGGGTGACCCCCCGGGGCAGTCGTAGCCTCTGGGCCCTGGCACTGCGGCTGGCCAGAAACCTGGGGGTTCCCCTCAGTGCCCTGTCTCTGCTCTACCTGGTTAGAAGAGAGGGTATCCAGATCATACACATCAGCTCCGACGCCAGGATGCTGGTGCTGGGGCTTCTTCTCACCTTCCTTGGCGGGGCGAAGTTGGTTGTCCACGTACACGGGGACCCCAACGCCTACGGTGTGATGCGAAAGAGCCTGGTCCACATGGTCCGTTTACTGAGGCAGTATGCAGTGATAACCGTCTCTTCTTTCATACGGCAGAAGGTGCTGGAGATGGGCTTTCATCAGGGCCGGGTGTGGACCGTCTTGAACGTGGTGGACCTGAACCGGTTCCACCCTGGCATAGACGGCCAGCAGGTGCGGCAGGAGTACGGGATCGAGCCGGAGGCACCTCTTATAGGCATCGTAGGGAGGATCAGCCCGGAGAAAGGGCAACGGTACCTCCTGAAGGCCCTGCCCAGGGTGAGGCAGGCCTTCCCGAGGGTCAAGGCTCTTCTGGTAGGTTGGGACGACCCCGCTAGAAGGAGCGAAGGGATGAGCTGCCGCCAGGAGCTGGAGGCGCTCTGCGCCCGGGAAGGTCTCCAAGAGAGCGTCATCTTTGCTCCGCCGCGGCCGGACGTGGAGAAGGTTTATGCGGCCTGTGACGTGATTGTAGTGCCATCCATAGGAGACCCTTGCCCATTGGTGGTCCTGGAGGCCATGGCTATGGGCAGGGCCATAGTAGCCTTCAAGAGCGGCGGAATCCCCGAGCTGGTGCACCACGAGAAGACCGGGCTGTTGGTCTCCCCCGGCTCTTCGTGGGAGCTGGCCCAGGCCCTTATCCGCCTTCTGGAGGACCCTATGCGCTGGAGCGCCTGGGGCGTCAGGCCCGCCGCCGGGTACAGAAGCACTTCTACGAGGCCCGGCTGGCTAAGGACGTGGAGAAGGTCTATCAAAGCCTTCTTGGCCCGCCCACACCTGTCCTGGAAGTGGCCACGGATGGAGATTGAAGTGGCCGCCTTAAGACAAGCTAGCCCTACACGGGCGCACGAGCCAAGGCAAGTTGATACTGAAGGAGGTGTTGCATGAAGAGCATCTGCGTCGTGGGCACTGGGTACGTGGGACTGGTTACCGGTGCCTGCTTTGCCGAAATGGGCCACAGAGTCTCCTGCATTGACAACGATGAGGCCAAGATGGCCGCGCTGAAGGAAGGGGTGATACCAATATACGAGCCAGACCTGCCTTCCCTGGTGCAAAGGAACATGGAGGCCGGGCGTCTCTCTGTGACCTCTTCTTTCCACGAAGGACTGAAAGGGGCGGACTTCGTGTTTATAACCGTCGGCACCCCTGCCGTGGAAGGCAACAAGGTGGACCTCAGCTACCTGCACCTGGCCTACATGAGCATCGGTGCTGCTCTCAACGGCAACCACCCCATCATCGTCAACAAGAGCACCATCCCACCCGGCACCAGCGACATGATGGAGTTCATTCTTTCCAGGACCTACAACGGTAAGGGCCCTCTGGCGGTGGTGGCTAATCCAGAGTTCCTCCGGGAGGGCCACGCCGTTCAGGACTTTATGCACCCCAGCCGCGTGGTAGTGGGGGCAAGGGACCCCGCCGCCGCCGAAGCGGTGGCCGACCTGTACCGGCCCCTGGACTGTCCCATCGTCATTACAGACACACGGACCGCGGAGATGGTCAAGTACACCAGCAACGCCTTCCTTGCCATGAAGGTCTCTTTTATCAATGAGATAGCCAGCATCTGTGACAAGATCGGCGTGGACGTAACGGAGGTGGCCCGGGGCGTGGGCCTAGACCCCCGGATAGGGAAGGACTTCCTGGGGGCAGGCATCGGCTACGGGGGAAGCTGTCTCCCCAAGGATATTGGCGTGCTGTGTCAATTCGCCCAGGCCTACGGGCTGGAGCCACGTCTGCTCAACGCTGTCATCCAGGTGAACCAGCAGCAGCCCCGCCGGCTGGTCCAAAGGCTCAAGCAGGCCCTGGGAAGGCTGGAGGGCACACGGGTGGGGGTCCTGGGCCTGGCCTTCAAGGCTGGCACCGACGATGTGCGCTTCTCGCCGGCCCTGGAGCTAATAAGGCTGCTCCAGGAGGAGGGGGCACGGGTGAGCGCCTCTGATCCCCAGGCTTGCCGCACCCCTCGTTCCTTGCCAGGAGGGGTCACCTACCTGGCTGACCCCTACCAGGTTGCCCTGGGGGCCGATGCCGTTGTCCTGGCCACCGACTGGCCCCAGTACAGGGCCCTGGACCTCCAACGCCTCAAGTCCTTAATGCGAGGCACCGTGCTGGTGGACGCGCGGAACGCCCTGGAGCCAGAGCAGGTGAGGAAAGCGGGCCTTCAGTACCTGGGCATGGGTAGGGGCAGTCGCTCCCAGGCCCTTGGGGAGACTGAAGAGGCCGGCCAGTGCTTTTGGACTAGGCGCTATGTCGAAGCGGAAATAGACAAAAACGGGGTGCAATCAGATCGGATACCGGGGCTAGGCTAGATGAGAAGCTTCGCCAGTGGCCTCGCACAGCGGTAGGGCTATGGAGTGGCGGTGGGTAGGTGGATGGGCTGCCCTTCTGGTTTTCTTATGACATCGACTATCTCCTTGAAGGATGGTTGCGCTGTCACACCTCACGCACCACCGCGGGTACCTCTGGGGTGATCTCGCCTTCCCACGTCGCCTCCCTGGCAGTCCACCCCAGCCTTTCTCTCTAATCCCTGAGCCACTCTGCCTCTGAGATCTTGGACATGCCTGGACTCGTGAGGCGTGCGGTGTTTGGCCAGCAGAATGCCAGGGGAGGCGTCCTTCACGGGCGGATGGGGTCTAATTCAGTCGCCTTGCCCTTGGCACACCAATGGGGGATGGCCGGCCGTGGGCGGCGCCCGGGCCGGGTCTCGGGGAAGCCTTCCCTGCCCGTGGGTTGGTCCGAGAGGAACCCCTGGTAGAGCTGGGGCCGTGGGCTGGAAACTGGGGGTCTAGCCCCCTGTGGTCCCCCTGCCAAGGGGGACCTGGAAAGCATGTAACGCGGAAGGAATTCGGCGGCTTGGGAACTCTCACCCTTGCTTTTCCCAAGAGATGGGCAGGGCGAGCCCTTCTAGGGGTGCAGGGGACAGGGTCCCCTGCTAGGGGTTCCAGGGGCGAATCCCCAAGGGCTCGCCCTTGACCTACACATCCCTGAGGTGGTCACTAAGGTTATGTGACCAGGGATAGTGAACAGTGGGTGCAGGGTGCACCCTGCCAGGGCGTGCCCTGCCGGGTGGGTGGGACAGCCAAGGAACCATGTTGTTGCCCGAAAGCGGGACCAGGGCTCGCTCTGGCTCGCCCGCGGAATATATCTCTACTGAAAGGTATCTCTACTGAAAGGAGAGGGTATGGTCAAAGTTGCTGTAGTCGGATGCGGCTACTGGGGTCCCAACCTGATAAGGAACTTCTACCGCCTCGACCAGTGTCGGCTCACCCTCTGCTGTGACCTGGACCCCGGCAGGCTGGCCTCCGTCCAGCGGCTCTACCCCACCGTCGCCACAACCACCAGCTACCAGGAGGTCCTAGACAGTCCCGACGTGGACGCCGTGGCCCTGGCCACCCCCGTCCGCACCCATCACTCCCTGGGGAAGCAGGCCCTTCTCCACGGCAAGCACCTGCTGGTGGAGAAACCCCTGGCCCTCACCACCCGTGAGTGCGATGAGCTGGTGGAGCTGGCGGAGAAGCAGGGGTTGGTGCTCATGGTGGGCCACACCTTCCTCTACAACCCGGCCCTGGTGAAGATGAAGGAGTTGACCCGGCCCGATTACCTGGGCGAGACCTACTACATGTACTCCCAGCGGGTGAACCTGGGTCGCGTCCAGACGGACATCAACGCCCTGTGGAGCATTGCCCCTCATGATATCTCCATCGCCCTCTACCTTCTGGACCACCTGCCCCAATGGGTCTCCGCCCACGGCGCCTCCTACCTCACCCGGAAGATAGAGGACGTAGTGTTCCTCACCATGGGGTTCCCTGACGGGGTGGTGGCCCACTGTCACGTGAGCTGGGTTGACCCCAACAAGGTGCGCAGGGTCACCCTCATCGGCTCTCAACGCATGCTCGTCTTCGACGACCTGGCCGATGAGGCCAAGCTGAAGGTTTACGACAAGGGTGTGGTCAAGACCCCCAACGGCCAGCTATCGGGCGAGTTCTTCTTCAGGCTCCACTCTGGGGACATCTACGCTCCCCAGGTGTCCACGGTGGAGCCCCTGGCCAGGGAGTGCGCCCATTTCATCCAGTGTATCCAGGAGGGGAAGAAACCCCTCACCGATGGGGAGAACGGCCGCCAGGTGGTGCGAATTCTGGAGGCGGCCCAGCAGTCCATGGACAGCTCCGGTGCCGTGGTAAGGATATCTCCAGAGATGGCGCACATCTAAGCATTTCCGAAGGACATTCAGGCCATTGGGTGGGAGAGAGATGTTGAGCTGGCTTTCCAAACTCCGGCGAGGCGTACCCAAGGCAGATATAGTGAGCGAAGAGCTGGCCCGTGCCATCAAAGGGCAGCACACGGTAGTGTCCAGGGATGTCAGCATAGGGGAAGGAACGGTCATCTGGAACCTGGTCTATGTTGGCCCAGGCGTCACCATTGGAAGCAACGTCATGCTGGGCTCCCTGGTTCACGTAGCCGCCGGTGCCAGCATAGGTGACGGCACAATGGTGGAAGGAGCAGCCTACATCGGCAGGTTCTCCAAAATCGGGCGCAACTGCTTCATAGGGCCTAAGGTGGTCATCACGGGAGACCCTTATCCACCCGTTCGCAGGAACACCGGCGTCAGCGCTTGGACTGGCGTGACTATAGAGGACGAGGCCATCATCGGTGCGGGGGCGTGTATCCGGGCCGGTATCGTCATAGGCCGGCGTGCTGTCGTGGGCATGGGCTCCGTCGTCCTGTCCGACGTACCGCCCGGCACCGTGGTGGCCGGCGTACCCGCTCGGCCTATTTACGACCGCGACGAGTATGACCGACGCCAGATGGAGCGCGCCGCCAGGTGGGAGAAGATAAGTCCTTGAGGGGTGAGTTGCGAGGAGGTGGAGATGACAGTCCCTTTGGTTGACTTGAAGGCCCAGTACATATCCATAAAAGAAGCCATAGACGAGGCCATTAATCACGTTATCTCTAGGGCAAACTTTATCCAGGGCGAGGAAGTGGCCCTGTTCGAAAGGGAGTTCGCCCGGTACTGCGGCGTGAAAGAGGCTGTGGCCGTCTCTTCTGGCACCGAGGCCCTGCGCCTGGCTTTGGTAGCCTGTGGCATCGGTCAGGGCGACGAGGTGGTCACTACCCCCTTCACCTTCATAGCCACTGCCGAGGCCATTTCCCAGGTGGGAGCCAGCCCGGTGTTTGTGGACATAGATCCCACCACCTGCAACCTTGACCCCAAGAAGGTGGAATGGGCCGTATCCAAGAAGACCAAGGCCATTGTCCCCGTCCACCTTTACGGCCGGCCGGCCGATATGGACGGGATATGCTCCGTCGCCAGGAAGTATAACCTCAAGGTCATAGAGGACGCGGCCCAGGCCCATGGCGCGCGGTACAAGGGTAAGCGGGTGGGCAACTTCGGCGAGGTGGCCTGCTTCAGCTTCTACCCTGGCAAGAACCTGGGCGCCTACGGCGACGCCGGTATGCTGGTCACCAACAATACGGCTATCGCCGAAAGGGTCCGGCTCCTGCGGGACCATGGCCGCAAGGAGAAGTACGAGCATCTCTACGTGGGCTTCAACAGCCGCATGGACACTATCCAGGCGGCGGTGCTACGGGTCAAGCTGCTGTACCTGGACCGGTGGAACGCCCGGCGGCGGGTGCTGGCTTCGGTGTACCGCGGACTCCTGCGAGACCTGGACCTCTTCGTGCCGCCCGAGGACACCCATTATGAGTCCGTGTACCACCTGTTTGTCGTCAGGACGCCTTTGCGGGCCCACCTCCGGCGAGTCCTCCGAGCAGCAGGGGTGGACACAGGCATACACTATCCCATACCACTGCATCTACAGCCCGCATACCGCCACTTGGGCTACCAGATCGGCGACTTCCCAGAGAGTGAGCGCGCCGCCCGGGAGGTGCTGTCCCTGCCCTTGTACCCCGAGCTCCCCGAAGACCAGGTGCACAGGATAGCTGGAATCATCGCCCGCGCCGGTGCCGCCTCTTCCGAGGCCGCCCTCAGGGACTGACCGACATCAGACCGTGGTGGTTGGGGGCCGCCTCGGCCTCGTGAAGGGTGAGGCTAAGGGAATGCAGGAGGACAGGTTTCCTTAGTGGTGTGCCTGGTACCTGATACCTTTGGGCCCAGGGGCCAGGCCACCATGGTGCCCCATCTCCCCTCTCCTACCAGTAGCTTGCCAGGGGAGGTTGGTAGCTGTCATCCTGAGCCCTTCTGGGAAGGGCGAAGGAGTTGGTGGGGTGGGCCACCCCCCCCACCGGATTCAGCGGTCGCTGCCCTCCCTCAGAATCGTCCATGCCCCACTGGTGTGCGGCGCCACAAAGTATGAAAATGCCTTTGCGCCGATGGGCGAAAGAGTTCTTGTGTCATTGGTGCCGTGAGCCCGACTTAGAATCCAGCGCCTCGGTTATAAGGTAACCCTGGAGGTAGCAGAACCGGCATTTTCATAGTAATGACCCTTTATCCCCTGACCTCTGTAATCCCCCTTCTCCAGGGGTACGGAGGCATGGCAGCACCCAGCTCAAGCAACCAGTACCCAGAAGGGACCTTCCTGGCCTGGACTGGGATGTGATGGTAGAATAGCCGCCTGAGCATCTATGGCCTTCTCGGAAAGGCCGTGAGAGGATGCACGACTTCGGAGCGACCGATGAGACGATGCTAGGGTGAGCCGCGGTACCTGTGCCCCCATTCTTCTCCGGAGTCGTGCTATGTTTGCTAACTGGCAGCTACCCCAGTTCGTGCGCCGCCGTCCGGCCGGACTGGATGTCCTGCACTTGCGGGACTTCCGCTACTACCTGCTGGGCAACGCCACGGGCGACCTGAGCTTTCAGCTAAGCTCCATCGCCGCCAACTGGATTGTCCTCCAGCTTACTGACTCACCCTTGTGGGTGGGCCTGGTAAGTGGCATACAGGTGGTCCCACAGCTATCCCTGGCCCTGCTGGGCGGTGCCCTGGCCGATCGTTTCGAACGCAGGTGGGTGCTGGCCCTGTCCCGGGGGGCCTTTACGGGCCTCTCCTTCGCCACCGCCTACCTGGTCAGCACAGGGCGTGTCAGTGCCTGGTACTTCCTGCTTCTGGCCCTTCTGGTGGGTATGGCCTCGTCCTTTGGCGGCCCTGCACGCCAGGCCCTAGTCTTCGACCTGGCCGGCAAGGCCAGAGTGTTCACCGCCAATGCCCTGAACGGGCTGATCTCCAACGTGGCGAGTATGGTCGGGCCAGCCCTGGCTGGGTACCTGATAGGCTCCTTCAGGACCAGCGGCGTTTTCCTACTGGCTGGGGCCATCTACATTCTGTCGGTGCTTTTTGTGGCCGTGATTCGCCCTGGCCCTCCCACCGTCTCACTGAAGCGCAACTCGGTGGCCCGGGATATATTGGCTAGTCTGGACTACACCAGGAGAACGCCATCCCTTCTGGCGCTGCTGCTGGTCGCCCTTACCTCGCTGCCGGGCGGGTTCG
>DAOUBE010000319.1:0-3510 GCA_034432835.1 Dehalococcoidia bacterium
CCAGGCCATCCTGAGAGCCATCACCACGGCCCAGGGACTGGGCGGTATCCCATCGATAAGTGAGCTGAAGGATGGCGTCTGACCTGAAGATAGGATTTATAGGCGCTGGCCTGGTGGGGAAGGCCCTGGCCATGGCCCTGTCGGCCAGGGGCTACATCGTGGCCGCCGCCGCCAGCCGCACCTTGGCCTCGGCCCGCTCCCTGGCAGAGCGGGTGCCCGGCTGCGCCGCCCTCCCCCATCCCCAGGACGTGGCCGGTACCTGTGACCTGGTCTTCATCACCACCCCTGACGGCGCCATACACCAGGTCGCCTCCAGTGTACACTGGCGCACCCAGCAAGGCGTGGTGCACTGCAGCGGCGCCTCCACCCTGAAGGTCCTGGAGCCAGCTAGGGCCCAGGGCGCCTCCGTCGCCTCCATCCACCCTTACCAGACCTTCGCCCGCATCCGAAACTCCAGGGACGCCCTAGCACGGCTGCAGGGGGTCACCTTTGCCATAGAGGGCCAGGGCTGGCTAAGGGAGGTCCTGGAGGAGATGGCCCTGGCCCTGGGGGGCCGCGCCATCCACGTCTGGCCCCAGGACCGGCCCCTCTATCACGCCACGTCGGTTATGTCCTGCGGCTACATGGCAGCCCTTCTGGGAACGGCGGCGCGCCTGTGGGAGCCTATGGGTTTCTCTCCAGAGGAAGGGCTGAGGGCCATGGTGCCCATAGCCAGGGCTACCCTGAAGAACCTGGCCAGGGTGGGCCCCGCTCAGGCCACCACGGGCCCCCTGGTGCGCGGCGACGTGGCCACCCTGAGGGGACACTTGGAGGCTCTAGGGGACCACGCCCCAGAGCTGGTGCCCCTGTACTGCTCCCTGGCGTTGCAGTCCCTCCCCGTGGCTGTCCAGCGCGGGGTGCCCCAAGAGAAGGTCGAGGAGATGAGGACGCTGCTGGAGGAGTACCTACGCAGCGCCGTATCCGCCAAGGTCTGACACTCTAAACAGGAGGAAGACATGGGCAGGATGACTATCCGGGACATCAAGGAGATGAAGCTCAAGGGGCAGAAGATCCCCATGGTCACGGCCTACGACTACACCAGCGCCCGTCTGGCTGATGAGGCCGGCATCCCCATCGTCCTGGTGGGCGATAGCCTGGGCATGGTGATGCTGGGCTACGACTCCACTATCCCCGTCACCATGGAGGACATGCTGCACCACACCAAGGCCGTGGTAAGGGGCACCAGGCACGCCTTGGTGGTGGGAGACATGCCCTTCATGAGCTACCAGTTGGGCATCTCCGAGGCCCTGCGTAACGCCGGTCGCTTCCTTCAGGAGGCCGGGTGCCAGGCGGTCAAGCTGGAGGGCGGCGAGGCCGTGGCCGAGACCGTTCGTCGCATGGTGGAGTGCGGCATCCCGGTCATGGGGCATATCGGCCTGACGCCACAATCGGTGAACCAGTTCGGGGGCTTCCGCGTGCAAGGCAAGACCCGCCGCGAGGCCCAGAAGCTCATCAACGACGCCCTGGCCCTTCAAGAGGCCGGGGCCTTCGCCATCGTCCTGGAGCTGATGCCTGCCCAGCTAGCCCGGGCCATCACCCAGAGGCTGGCCATCCCCACCATCGGCATCGGGGCCGGGCCCCACTGCGACGGCCAGGTGCAGGTGCTCCACGATATGCTGGGCCTGTACAGTGACCTGACCCCCAAGCACGCCAAGCAGTACGCCCACCTGGGAGAGACCATCAAGGAGGCCTTCAACCATTACATGCGGGAAGTCCAGGAAGGGGCCTTTCCCACCGAAAAGCACAGCTTCAAGATGGACGAGGCGCTGGCCGCGGAGATAGAGGGGGCCACTGTTCCTCTATCCAGCTCCTCCACAACTGTCTAGGGACAAGGCCACTGCCGCCATGCGGGTGATTTCTGACATCGAGGAGATGCGTCATGCCTGCCGGACGGCCCGGCGACCCCTGGGCCTGGTGCCCACCATGGGCTACCTCCACGCTGGGCACATGGCCCTGGTGGCCGCCGCCCGAAAGGCCAACCCCACCGTGGCCGTTACCATATTCGTCAACCCTGCCCAGTTCGCCCCCACCGAGGACCTGTCCAGCTACCCCCGGGACCTGGAGAGAGACCTTTCCATGCTCAGAGAGGCCCGAGCCGACCTGGTGTTCACCCCCAGGACTGAGGACATATACCCTCCCGACTTTGATACCTGGGTGGACATGGGCAAGATGGGCCAGCTCCTGGAGGGGAAGTTCCGCCCAGGCCACTTCCGGGGGGTGGCTACCATTGTGACCAAGCTGTTCAACATCACCAGGCCCGACCGGGCCTACTTCGGCCAGAAGGATGGCCAGCAGAGCCGCATCATACGCAAGCTTGTCAAGGACCTGAACATGGGTATCGAGATCGTGGTGGTGCCCACCGTGCGGGAGTCCGACGGCCTTGCCCTGAGCAGCCGCAACGTGTACCTGACGCCTGAAGAGCGCCAGGCCGCTCCCGCCATCTATCGCTCTCTCTGCCGGGCCCGGGAGCTGTGGCAGCAGGGCATCCGTGATGCTGAGCGCCTGCGCCAGGAGGTGCGGGCTATCCTGGAAAGGGAACCCCTCTTTTCCAAGATCGACTATGTCAGTGTGGCCGACGCCGATACCCTGGAGGAGCTGGAGGTGGTGGACCGACCAGCCATGGTCTCCCTGGCCGCCCGCATAGGTCGCGCCCGCCTCATTGACAACATTCTCCTCCCATAGCCCGGACATTGCCTCCCGTGCCCTATCGTTGAAAACCTGCGCTCTAGACGCTATGGTATGTAGTAGCCCTCTGCTGCAAGAAACCGTGCCAAGGAGGAACGTTGCTGCGCATCCAGAAAGCCCATGCACAGGAGATGATTGCCCACGCCCTGGAGGAGGACCCCAACGAGTGCTGCGGCGTTCTGGCGGGCAGCAACGGCCGGTTCCACAAGCTGTTCCGCATGACCAACGTGGAGCACAGTCCCTACCGGTATAGCTGGGACTCCAGGGAGCTGTTCCGCGTCTGGCGGGAGATGGAGGAGAATGGCTGGGAGCACCGGGCCGTGTACCACTCCCACACCCACAGCCCGGCCTACCCCTCCGCCACGGACATACGCCTGGCCGCCTGGCCCGACGCCTACTACATCCTGATCTCCCTCATGGACAAGAAGAACCCCACCATTCGAGCCTTCCGCATCACCAACGGCCAGGTAACCGAGGAGGAGCTGGTGATTGAGGACTGACCCTTCCGGCTGACCAGCCCTGTCCCCCCAGCGACCCGGTCCCAGGCTCTCCCAACCCCTCTGATGGAGAGACAGTGGCCAAAACGGGGCTGCAATAACCTTGCATTCGCACATCAGTTTGGGATTTACTGGAGCAGTGTGCTTCAATATATTAGGGTAGAGGGTGGTGAGTGCTGGCGGTAAATAAAGTACTGTGGGTAGCCCTGAGGGCAGCGGCCGCGGGTGCCCTACTGCTGGTGGTCGCCGCCTGCCAGTCAGAGGCCCCACCGTCCAACCTTGGCATTCA
>DAOUBE010000320.1:0-4602 GCA_034432835.1 Dehalococcoidia bacterium
CACAGAAGGTGTTGGGCTCGGGGATAACCGGGGGAGAGATAGGTCTGGGGGAGAAATCGGCGGCGCTCCAGCTTTCGATGGGGCAGGTGGGGTACCCGGAAAGCTGCTTGAAGGCCGGTGGCTGGGGCAGCACAGCCTCGGGGAGCGGCTGGGCGCGCACCGGCGGCCTGGGCCCGCTGGGGGTAGGTGCTGCAAAGGTGGGCGTGGGGGTAGTCGTGGGCGTGACAACCCCCTTGGGCCCTGGGGAGCACGCCGCGGCCAACAGGGCACCAGCCAGGGCTAAAGGTACCATCTTTGCACGCAACCCACACCTCCTGAATGGTCTGGTTGCTTATGAGGGGTGGCCTTTAGCTCACCCTCATAGAAGAAAGCCCTCCTGGGAGCCTCGTGGCTAACGCTACCACAGAGCGCCGGACTCCATCAACGCTCTGGACGGCTTCTTGTGCTTGGACTGGCCATGGGATAGCATTGGCAGGCAAAGCATCCTTGGGAGGATGGAGATGGAGCTGGAGACCCTGGTGTACGAAAAGCAAGGTGCTCTGGGCATGGTGACCCTCAATCGGCCCCAGCGCATGAACGCCATCAACCGGCAGATGGTGGGAGAGCTGGCCCGCCTGCTGGAGGAGGTGGAGGCCGATGGTGGGGTGAGGGTGATAGTGGTCACCGGGGCGCGCAGTGCCTTCTCCGCCGGGGCCGACATCAAGGAGCGCATGGAGAACGAGGACAGTGCAGAAATGCAGCGATTGGGCCTGGGAAGGGTACTGAGGCGTATGGAACTAATGCAGCAGGTCTTCATCGCGGCGGTGCACGGCTATGCCCTGGGCGGCGGCTGCGAGCTGGCCCTGGCCTGTGACCTGCGCATCGCCTCGGAAGACGCCCAGTTCGGCCTGCCGGAGGTCAAGCTGGGCATCCTTCCCGGCGCCGGCGGCACTCAGCGCCTGCCCAGGGTGGTGGGGCCTGCCCGGGCCAAGGAGCTCATGCTGCTGGGGGAGTTCATTTCGGCCCAGCAGGCCCTGCAGTGGGGGCTGGTGAACCGGGTGGTGGCCCGGAGCTCCCTTTTGGAGGAGGCCGTCAAGCTGGCCCAGACGCTGCTCCAGCGGCCGCCCCTGTCCCTGGCCATGATCAAGAGCTGCGTCAACGTGGGGCTGCAGACCGACCTGGACTCGGGGCTGGCCTACGAGGAGCGCTGCGCCTGGTACCTCCACGGCACCGAGGACCGTAAGGAGGGGATGCGAGCCTTCGTGGAGAAGCGGGCCCCTATATTTAAAGGAAGGTAAGCTACTTTTCAGGCTCTGTGGAGGTGCTGGAGTGGCGGGCCTGCTGCCTGCGGAAGGCCCGTACGTGGTGCCAGATGTACAGGGCCACCAGCAGCAGGACCACGATGATGATGGGGATGTCGAAGGGGCGCATCACCGCCCGCAGGGTCTCCCAGCGCTCGCCCAGGAGAAAGCCTCCCCAGGCCAGACCCAGGGACCAGGGGAAGGAGCCCAGGAAGGTGTACAGGCTGAACCTGAACAGGTTCATCCTGGAGATCCCCGCCGGCACGCTGATGAATGTCCTCACCACGGGCAGCAGGCGAGAGGCAAAGACGGTGACCTCCCCGTACCTCTGGAACCAGCGGTCGGCCCGGTCCAGGTCGTGGGGCGAGATGAGGACATACCGCCCGTACTTTTCCAGGAGGGGCCGTCCGCCCACGGCCCCCAGCCAGTAGGCGACCAAGGACCCCAAGAGGTTGCCCAGGGCGCCGTAGAAGCCCGCCAGGAACACGTAGTAGACGCTCAGGCCCTTGGCTTCGATGAGCATCCAGCCGCTGAGGGGCATCACCAGCTCGCTGGGGAGGGGGATGGCCGCGCTCTCGATGGCCATAAGGAGGACCACCCCAGGCCATCCCATGAGGTCGTAAACGCGGGCTATGAAATCTAATAAGACATGTTCAATCTGTGCCATAGGTATCTTACCTAGTGTACATCACGGGAGCGCTAGGGGGTCAAGGAAAGGGGGAGACAGACCTGGAAGTTGTTGTCGGGGGTCTTGCAGGGCCGTGGGGCGGCTGTGGTATATATAAAGGTAAATATAGACGGCCGCTTATAGGGGTGGGCCCTGGTCGGGGCCCCAAGAGGGGCCCGAAGTGTTCTATACAATTCTAATACTTGTTTAAAACTCTTTTTAGGATATACATATTATTCTTCTTGACAAGCGGTAGAACGTGTGGTAACATACAGCACCGCCTAGTAGTTTGAAAGGGGGTGACTCTCATGGCACGGAAGACCAAGCTGATGCAGCGGGTGGAGGACCGTTACCAGCGGCCTCTGGAGCGCCTTCTCCCCGAGCTGGTGAACGAAAAAGGCCTCTCTTCCACCGCGCTGGAACTGGGAGTAAGCAAGGCTACCCTGGGCTACTGGCTCCTCAAGCTGGGCATCAACGTGCGGCGGGTGGCCCTGGCGCCCGGAGAGACCCTGGAGGTCAAAAGGGCCAGCTAGCACCCCTAGGTCCATCCGCTACCTCCTCTCTGTGGACACCCTCCGTGGTGCCCCTGCTCATCAGGGGTACTGCGGGGTAAAGGCCGGAACAGGCGCCGACCCCATACCGATGTCCCCTGGCTGGGTGAAAATTTGACAGACCAGGGACTTGTGTCTAAAATGGGGGATATACTTTACATAACTTGACGACGACGGTCGTTCAGGATGTGAGGGGAGGAGGTATCATGAGGTGGATCTTGGCGCTGATGCTGGCCCTGTCCCTATTCTCGTTGGCTATGGTGGCGTGCACCACGGAGACTGAAGAGCCCTTTGAGACCCCAGGCGCTGTTACCGAGACTCCGGTAACTCCTGGTGGTACGACCCCGCCAGCGGCACCGTAAACCGAGATCGTCGCGCATAAACTGAAGGAGGTGCAGTGACAAAGAAAGCGGGCATAACGCTCGGAGTATTGGGACTCATCCTGCTCTTGGCAATGGCCTGCGGGCCTGCTGCTACACCCACCCCCACCACTACCGACACCCCTCGGGTGACCCCCACACCTACTCCGACGAGGGGCGCCTCGCCCACACCGGGGGGTACTACACCGGCACCGGGCACCATAACACCCACCCCAGGAGGCACCACTCCAGCGCCCAGCGGTGACCCGGCCAGGGGGCAGCAGTTGGCCCAGCAAAACGGCTGCTTGGGGTGCCATACCATCGATGGCACCACCAGTGTAGGCCCCACCTGGAGGGGCCTCTTCGGCAAGACCGAGACCCTTCAGGACGGCAGCACCGTGACCGTGGACGAGGCCTACATAACGGAGTCCATCAAAGACCCCAATGCCAAGGTGGTGCAAGGGTTCCCAGCGGTGATGCCTGCGCTTCCATTGAGTGACCAGGACATACAGGACGTAATTGCCTACATCAGGACCCTGCAGTAAGGGTCGCTGAACAACTGAATAGCTGTCAAATCTTGAGGGGCTGGTAGAAGCTATCTCTTCTGCCAGTCCCTTATAATTTCTACCCGTAGCCTCTTCAACCATTCTTGAGGAGCCCTTTGGCGCCCATACCCCAGCCCTTGCTCCTGACCCTCCTGGCCCTTGTGGGCCTGGGTGTGGGGAGCTTTCTTAACGTCGTAATAGACCGGCTGCCCCAGGGCGGGTCCCTGGTGAGACCCCGCTCCCACTGTCCCCAGTGTCTCCGTCCCCTTTCCCCCACGGACATGATACCCGTGCTCAGCTACCTATGGCTGCGCGGGCGCTGCCGGTACTGCCGGGCACCCATCCCCTGGCGCCTTCCTGCCGTGGAGGCCGGTACCGGCGCCCTCTTCCTTGGGGCTGGCCTCCTTTGGGGCTACAGCGCCATGACGGGCATCGCCCTGGTCTATATCGCCATCCTGGTGACCATCTTCTTCATAGACCTGGAGACGGGGCTTATCCTGAACGCCATCCTATACCCTGCCATGGCCTTGGCCCTGCTCCTTGCCCCCTGGGGCTGGCCGGGCGTGGGCTCGTCTATTTGGAGGGCCTACCTCCTGGCCCTGGGAGGTGGTGCCCTAGGGTTCACCGTGATGCTGGCCATATACCTGGCCAGTCGCGGTGGCATGGGTGAGGGCGATGTCAAAATGGCTGGTTTCATGGGGCTAGCCCTGGGGGTGCGCATGGTGCTGGTCGCCCTGCCGGTCTCCTTTGTGCTGGGCGGGCTGGTGGCCCTCCTGCTCCTGGCCCTGCGGGTCCGCGGCCGCCGCCAGGCCATACCCTACGGGCCCATACTGGCCGTCGGGATGCTGGTCACCATGTTCTGGGGCGAAGGGATCCTGTCCTGGTACCGCGGCCTGTTCGGCCTTTGACCGTTGACCCCCTCCTCCCTGGGGCGTATACTTCCCTGCGAGGCCTGACCAGCGCCAATGTGCCAGCGCGGCAGGGCGGCCTTGTGTTGTGGGCATCCCTCTCTGGCTTCGTCCTGTCTCCAGCCTTTAGATGTAAAGGAGCGCGTGGTGAAGACAGTCGTGGGCTTGGCTCCCCCCCTGCTGGTACTGGTGTTATTAGCCGCATGTGCCGGGGGCGTGGCTCCCACCTCCACCCCTACACCCACGGGCACCTTGAGGCCCACACCTACAGCCACCAGGCCGGGAGCCACCC
>DAOUBE010000321.1:0-3676 GCA_034432835.1 Dehalococcoidia bacterium
TGGACGATTCCAAGCAGCGTATCCTGGCAGCCCGTATCTGCCTGGCGGCCGTGGCCCCCACGCCCCTCTTCGTGGAGGCCGCCGGCAAGGCTCTGGAGGGCAAACAGATATCGGACCAGGCCATAGAAGAGGCGGCGACCATCGCCAGGGACGCCGCCAAGCCCATCGTTGACATGAGAGGCACCGTGGAGCACCGCAAGCAACTGGTTTACGTGCTGACCAAGCGGGCGCTCCAGGGCGCCATACAGAGAGCAAAGGAGGCCCGGTAGATGCCCAGCAAGAAAATCCTGGTAAGCACTAACATCAACGGCCAGGAAGTGGACTTCCTGTGCGAGCCTCGTCAGACCATGTTGGAGGCCCTCCGCGAGGTGCTGCACCTGACTGGCACCAAGGAGGGCTGTGCCGACGGCAACTGCGGCGCCTGCTCCATCATTGTGGACGGCGTCTTGGTCTGCTCTTGCCTCATGCTGGCCCCAGAGGCCCAGGGCAAGAAGATCGAGACCATAGAGGGGCTGGCCAAACCTGATAGGCTTCACCCCATCCAGCAGGCCTTCCTGGAGCACGCGGCCCTTCAGTGTGGCGTCTGCACCCCCGGCTTCATCATGGCGGCCAAGGCCCTCCTGGACCAGGAGCCCAACCCCTCGGAGCACCGTGTCCGGGAGTGGCTAGCCGGCAACCTCTGCCGGTGTACCGGCTACGATAAAATTGTAAGAGCTGTGCTGGCTGCTGCCCAAATGATGCAGAAGGAGGCAGTGTAATGGCGACTGTGCAGGAGAAGCAGTACAAGGTAGTAGGTACTCGACCTATTCGGCACGACGGCACCGACAAGGTCACCGGCCGGGCCATTTATGGTGGTGATTTCACCCTTCCGGGACTACTCTACGGCAAGATCCTCCGCAGCCCTCACGCCCACGCCCGCATTAAGCGCATCGACGTGAGCAAGGCCCTGGCCTACCCCGGGGTTAAGGCCGTGGTCACCAACAAGGACCTGCCGGCGGTGGAGGACAGGGTCGAGGAGCTGGGGGAGGGCGCCGCCAACCTAAAGCACCTGCGCAACAACATCCTGGCCGAGGACAAGGTGCTGTACAAGGGCCACGCCGTGGCCGCTGTGGCCGCCGAGAGCCCCCACATCGCCGAGGAGGCCCTGGACCTCATCGAGGTGGAGTACGAGCTCCTGCCTCCGGTCCTCAACTCCCTGGACGCCATGAAGCCGGGCGCACCCCTGCTCCACGACGACATCTACACCAACGAGCTGGACAAGGAAGACCGGAGCAAGGGCCCCAGCAACATTGCCAAGCACATTCAGTTCAAACTGGGCGACGTGGAGAAGGGCTTTAAGAAGGCTGACCTGGTCATAGAGCGGGAGTTCTACACCGCCACCGTTCACCAGGGCTACATAGAGCCCCACAACGCCACGGCCCGCTGGGAGCCCGATGGCCGCCTGACCATTTGGTGCAGCACCCAGGGCGCCTTCAACGTACGCAGCCAGGTGTCCCAACTTCTGGACGTGCCCGTCTCCAAGATAAAGGTAGTACCCCTGGAGATAGGTGGCGGGTTCGGTGGCAAGATCCGCGTGTACCTGGAGCCGGTGGCCGCCCTCCTCTCCCAGAAGACCGGGCGCCCCGTGAAGATGGTTATGCGGCGGGACGAGGTGTTCGAGGGCACTGGGCCCACCCCTGGCTCCTACATCAAGTTCAAGATGGGCGCCACCAAAGATGGACGCATCACCGCTGCCCAGGCCTACATGGCCTACGAGGCGGGGGCCTTCCCTGGCTCCCCCATCAACGCCGGCATGATATGCATCCTGGCCCCGTACAACATCGAGAACGTCCTCATAGACGGCTACGACGTGCTGGTCAACAAGCCCCAGACGTCGGCCTACAGGGCGCCGGGCGCCACCAACGCCGCCTTCGCCTCGGAGACGGTCATAGACGAGCTGGCGGAGAAGCTGGGCTTCGACCCCCTGGAGTTCCGTCTGAAGAACGCTGCCAAGGAAGGCACCGTTCGTGCCGACGGCGTGACCAACCGGCGCATCGGCTTCATAGAGACGGCCCAGGCGGCCATGGCCCATCCCCACTACAAGGCCCCCCTGAAGGGGCCCAACCGGGGCCGCGGTGTCGCTTGTGGCTTCTGGATGAACGGCGGCGGCCAGTCTAGCTGCACCATCAGCGTCAACCCCGATGGCACCGTGACCCTGGTGGAAGGCTCCACCGATATCGGCGGCACCAGGACCTCCATCGCCATGCAAGCCGCCGAGGTCCTGGGTATCCCTGCCGAGCACGTCATTCCCCTGGTGCCCGATACCGATTCGGTGGGCTACACCGGCGTCACCGGCGGCAGCCGTGTCACCTACGCTACCGGCATGGCCGCCATAGAGGCCGCCACGGAGCTGCGGCGCAAGCTGGTGGAGCGGGTGGCCAAGATATGGGACATCAGCCCAGACCAGGTGGAGTACTCCGACGGAGTCTTCCGCTCCAAGGCCGACCCTGAGCTTAAGATGACCTTCAAGAAGCTGGCGGAGCAGCTCAACGATACGGGCGGCCCTATATCCGCCACGGGCAACGTCTCCCTCAGGGGTGCCGGCGGCGCCTACGCCGTCCACATTGTGGACGTGGAGGTGGACCCGGAGACCGGCAAGGTTCAGATACTGCGTTACACCGCCGTGCAGGATGCGGGCAAGGCCGTCCACCCCAGCTATGTGGAGAACCAGATGCAGGGCGGTGTAGCTCAGGGCATAGGCTGGGCCTTGAACGAGGAGTACTACTACACCCCCGAGGGCCGCATGGCCAACGCCAGCTTCCTTGACTACCGCATGCCCACTGCCCTGGACCTGCCTATGATCGACACCGTCATCGTGGAGGTGCCCAACCCCAGCCACCCCTTCGGCGTACGGGGCGTGGGTGAGGTGCCCATAGTGCCACCGCCGGCGGCCATCGCCAACGCCATATACCGGGCCGTGGGGGTGCGGATGAACAAGCTGCCCATGAACCCGGCCAGGGTCATGGAAGCCCTGTGGGAGAAACAGAAGAAGAACGGGAAGTAGTTATGGCGGTGGTGCGGATACCCTCCCTGATAAGGGACCTCACTGGGGGGAAGGATAGCGTGGAGGTGCCGGGCTCCACCCTGCGCCAGGTCATCAATAACCTGGACAGGCAGTACCCGGGCATCAAGGCACGGTTGCTGGACGGCGACCGCCTCAACCCCCAGATCACCGTGGCCATAGACGGTGCCCTCATCAGCATGGGCCTCCTGGAGCCAGTGGAAGAGGGCAGCGAGGTCAGTATCATACCCCGCATCAGCGGAGGATAGGGCCAGGGGCGGGTCTGGTACCCGCCCCTGGCCCTTCTTTGGGCAGCCTGTCCCAGCACCGGGAACAAAGCCAGAGTTGCCCTAACCCGCGCTAGACCAACCACACCGCTTCAGCCGGGCTGTGGCTTCTCTTTCATCTACCTGTCTTCTCTCTGACGTTTCTTGAGGGCCCTCTATCCTATATATCTTTCGGCTCGGAAGAAGGTTGGGGGTCAGCGGGGCAATGGGGGGCCTGCAGGGCGCGTCCGGGGGCCAGTCTTTCTAAGAATGAAAAAGTTCAGATAGATATGAGACAGTAGGCGTGGAAAAGTAGAAGCAGAAGGGGCCACACTTCTGGGTGAGAATAGACCAGAAAGGAGGTGGCCCC
>DAOUBE010000322.1:0-2746 GCA_034432835.1 Dehalococcoidia bacterium
GGGGCCACCTCCTTTCTGGTCTATTCTCACCCAGAAGTGTGGCCCCTTCTGCTTCTACTTTTCCACGCCTACTGTCTCATATCTATCTGAACTTTTTCATGAGAGCTTGTTATCCCTTGGTGACAAAAGAAGCGGCCCGCTCTCCTCGGCCTGGGGATGGAGGGTCATCCTGAGGGAGCGCAGCGACGGAAGGACCTAGAGGGGAGGTGGCCCACCCCCACCAGATTCCGCGCCTCCGGTTCACCGTGACCCTTTATACCCTGACCCCTGGGGTCCCCCCAAGGGGTACGGAGGCATGTCAGCCACCCAGCTCAAGCCAACAGGACCCGCCCTGTGCCCGCCTTGACCCCCCTACTGGCCCCACATATAATACTCCGATGGCGACTTTCGAATTCAGTAAGGCTACCACCCTAGAGAGCTAGCGAAGCCATGGTGGCCGCCGACGAGCTGGCCAACATCATCCAGCGCACCCGTGACCAGGCCCTCCAGGAGTTGGGCGCCGCCGACTCCCTGGAGGCCCTGGAGCGCTGGCGCACCGCTTACCTGGGGCGCCACGGCCACCTGACCACCGCCCTCCGCGGCCTGGCATCCCTTCCCCCGGAGGAGCGCCGCCAGGTGGGCGCCCTGGGCAACCAGGTAAAGGAGCTACTCCAGGAGCGCCTGGCCGCCCGCGAGGCCGAGCTCAAGGCGGCCACCTTCACCCTCATCGCTCAGAAAGAGCGCATCGACGTCACCCTCCCGGGCAGGCCCGTCACCCTGGGCCGCCTCCACCCCACCACCCAGATGGTCCGCCAGATCTGCTCCGCCTTCGTCTCCATGGGCTTCCAGGTGGTGGAAGGCCCAGAGGTGGAGTGGGACCGCTACAACTTCGAGATGCTGAACATCCCCAAGGGCCACCCGGCGCGGGACATGTGGAGCACCATGTGGATCGACTACACCGACGTCCATGGCGAACACCCCATGCTCCTGCGCACCCACACCTCCCCTATGCAGGCCAGGGTCATGGAGAAGACCCAACCCCCCGTGCGGGTGGTGGTGCCTGGAAAGTGCTATCGCTACGAGGCCACCGACGCCACCCACGAGTGGCACCTGCACCAGGTGGAGGGCCTGGCCGTGGACAAGGGTATTACCTTCACCGACCTCAAGGGGACTCTGTACGAGTTCGCCCGGCGCATCTTCGGGCCAGAGCGGAGGGTGCGCTTCCGCTGTGACTACTTCCCCTTCGTGGAGCCCGGCGTGGACATGGCCGTGGACTGCTTCCTCTGCGGGGGCAAGGGCTGTCGCGTCTGCAAGGGCTCCGGCTGGATAGAGATCATGGGCGCGGGCATGGTCCACCCCCGCGTGCTGGAGGGGGTGGGGTACGACCCCTCGGTTTACACCGGCTTCGCCTTTGGCATGGGCGTGGAGCGGGTAGCCCTGCTCAAGTACGGCATCGAGGACATCCGCCTCTTCTACAGCAACGACATGCGGTTCCTGCGGCAGTTCTAGGGCTGCTACGGTATGCTATGATTGGTTCCTTATGTTCAAGCTCTTGACGGTCAAAGAAGTGGCCAGGCAACTCCGGGTCCACGAGGTCACCGTGCGGCGGTACATCCTCCAGGGACGTCTGCCAGCACTCAAGGTGGGTGGTAGGCTGCGCGTGAGGAAGGAAGATCTGAGGAGAATGATATCTTCGGTGAGGGCAGGTCCTGATAAATCAAAGGCTGAAAGGGAGCGCCTGAAGGAACTGGTAGAGATGATAAAGGAGACCCGTTGTCGGCAGACACCTTTGGGGATGACTACCGCTCACCCTGTAGGCAGGGGCGTTTTAATAGGGAAGATTTGATGCCCGCTTACCAGAGCTTTCAAGAGTTGGGAGTAAGCCAAGCGGGCGACAACGATGAGATGATGGCTATCATGAACCTGTCCCTGGGCCTCTCCACAACCTTCTACGATACTCTGGATCTGACCTTGGCAGAAAGACTATCCTGCTACTATGTGACTGCTGATAGAGCGCTCTATGACCGTGTGAAGGGGAAGATGTCCAGGGTGGTGTGGATTGGAGATGTAGGGTGACATGAGAGTCCCCCTTTCCTGGCTCCGAGAGTACGTTGACGTGGACCTCCCCGTGAAGGAGCTGGCCCACCGCCTCACCATGGCCGGCGTGGCCGTGGAGAGCATCGAGACCCTGGGCGGCTGGGAGAACTGTTTCGTGGGCCGCGTCCTCAAGGTGGAGCCTCACCCCAACGCCGACCGCCTCCGCCTGTGCACCGTGGACCTGGGCACCCAGCAGATACGGGTGGTCTGTGGCGCCCCCAACGTGGCCGAAGGCCAGAAGGTGCCTTTCGCCAAAGTGGGCGCCCGCCTCATCGACCCTCACACCGGCCAGCGGGAGACCCTCCGCGCCGCCAAGATCCGTGGCGTGGTCTCCGAGGGTATGATCTGCTCTCAACGGGAGCTGGGCCTGGGGGAGGACCACACCGGCATCGTCGTTCTGCCCCAGGACGCCCCCGTGGGTGTGCCCCTGGACCAGTACCTGGGCGACGCCATCCTGGAGCTGGAGGTGACCACCAATCGCCCCGACTGTCTGTCGGTGCTGGGGGTGGCCCGGGAGGCGGCCGCCGCCCAGGGGAGGCAGGTCAGGGAGCCCTCGGTCCAGTACCCGGAATCGGGCCAGCCTGTGGCCTCCCTGGCCTCCGTGGAGATCGCTGACCCCGATCTGTGCCCCCGCTACACCGCCAGCATCATCACCGGCGTTAAGGTCGGC
>DAOUBE010000323.1:0-4781 GCA_034432835.1 Dehalococcoidia bacterium
TGCACACCACGGCAGGCCGGGTGCACAAGACGCCGATTTTAGAGAGGTCCAGGGAAGCCTGGCATAGAGATAGTAAGACGCAACGGCTTCCCCTTTCTCAACCCAGGCGCTCCAGCGCACCGTTCCAAGGCTTGCGTTATAGTATCCCTACTGTGGTAGCGAAGTCAAGAGATAAATGCAATAAAAGTGTAATTAGGGCTTAGTGGGTGGTCAGGGAGTGCTGCGCGCTCCCCTTCTGTGGCGGGGGAGTGCAGAGGGGCTGGGGCCCTCTGATGGGGGTTTCAATACCGAAGGGGAACTCGGTCCCCTTCGAATAGCGTGAGGGTGTCCCCTTGGGATGCTCCGAAGGCGGGTGGGCGGGACCATCAACAACCTATCTTGCTGTCCGAGAGAGGGTGCACTCTGCCAGGTTAGAGGTACTCCTTGAGCTTCTGCGCCAGCGCCCGTGTCATGCCCGGGACCGCCGCCAGCTCGTCCACCGAGGCCTCCCTCACCCCCTTCAGGGAGCCAAAGCGCCTCAGCAGCATCCTCTTACGCTTGGGCCCTATCCCCGGCACCGAGTCGATGAGCGAGGTGATACCTCGTTGGCTGCGCAGCCTCTTGTGGTAGGTGATGGCGAAGCGGTGGGCTTCGTCCCGCACCCGTTGCACCAGGAACAGGGCCTGGGAGTTGCGCGGCAAGATGATGGGCTCGGGGGTCTGGGGGACGAACAGCCACTCGTTCTCTTTGGCGATACTGGCCAGCGGCACGAAGTCGATGCCCAGCTCCAGGAACACCTCCTGTGCCGCCGACAGGTGCCCTTTGCCACCGTCGATAAGCACCAGGTCCGGCACGATACCCCACGCCTCGCCCTCGTGCCCGGCTGTCCCGGCCGCGGCTGGCTCCTGGCCGTTGGAGGTTCCCCTGGCCTTGTGCGACGCCAGCCGCTTAAACCGACGGCGCAGCATCTCCTGCATCATGGCGTAGTCGTTGACGCCGGCCACCGTCTTTATCTGGAAGCGGCGGTAGTGGGCTGTCTTGGGCGCCCCGTCCTCGAACACCACCATGCTCCCCACGGGGTTGGTACCCTGGATGTTGGAGATGTCGTAGCACTCTATGCGGCGGGGCTGGCGTGGCAGGTTAAGCTGCTCCTGGAGCTCGGCCATGGCCTGGCCCAGGGCGTCGTTATTAGACAGCCACCGCAGCTTCATCTGCTCCAGGCCCTGCTGGGCGTTCTCCGCCACCATCTTCACCAGTTGCAGCTTGTCCCCCCGGCGCCCCACCTCCAGGGAGACCTTCTTCCCCTCCCTTTGGCTGAGCCACTTTTCAATGAGGGACTGGTCCTCCAGGGAGTGCTGGAGCACTATCCTCGGCGGCACATAGGAGGCCGAGTCGTAGAACTGCTTCACGAACTGGGACAGAACGTGCCGGGGATTGTTGTCCTGGGTACCCTCCATGATAAAGTTGTCCCGCCCCACCAGCTTGCCCTTTCGGATGAAGAAGACCTCCACCCAGGCCCGGTCATTGGCCTCAGCTAAGGCGATGACATCCAGGTCATCCAGGGTCATGGAGGAGACCCGGACCCTCTGGGATTCGCCCACCTTCTCAATGGCGCGGATCTGGTCCCGTAGGATGGCTGCCCGCTCGAACTCCAGGGCATCCGACGCCTGGAGCATCTTCTCCTCCAGCTCCTTGACCACCTCCTCGGTGTTCCCCTCCAGGAACTTGATCACCTGCTGGATGATCTGGTGGTACTCCTCCTTGTTGATGGCGCCGATGCAGGGACCGGCGCAGCGGTGGATGTAGTACTCCAGGCACGGCCTGGGGTCTTTTCCCGTGATGACCTTGGTGCAGGAGCGGTAGGGGAACAGCTTTTTCAGCAGGTCCATGGTCTTGCGGATACTGCCAGCACTGGCAAAGGGCCCGAAGTAGCGGGCACCATCCTGGTGCACTCGCCTGGTCACATAGACCTGGGGGAAGTCCTCGGAGAGGTCAATCTTCAGGTAGGGATAGGTCTTGTCGTCCCTCAGCCGGACGTTGTAGGGAGGCCTGTACTTCTTGATGAGGTTGTTCTCAAGGATAAGGGCCTCGCCCTCGGACTTGGTGACGATGAACTCGAAGTCCGCAGCCCGGGAGACCATCTGCCGCACCTTAGGGGCCAGCCCCGAGGGGGAGCCGAAGTAGGAGCGCAACCGGTTGCGGAGGCTAGCCGCCTTACCGACGTAGAGCACCTCTCCCTGGCTGTCTCGGAAGAGGTAAACGCCAGGGGTGGTGGGTGTACCTTTTAACCTGCGGGAAAGGCCTTTCTCAGCTAGCACCGGGAGAGTCCGAGGCAGGACTAGTTCAGGACGAAGGTGAGCACCACCAGGGCCACTACCGCTATCCCGGCGACGATGCCGATCCTAAGCATCTCCGACTTGACGTAGCTGTACACCGGGTATCGTGGGGCTGTCTGTGGCGTTGCCGGCTGGGGGCGTGGCCTAGCCGGCTCCCGCAGGACTACCGCCTCCTCCAGGACCTTGGTTTCCTGTCCGTCCTTGATGGGGCGCTCTATGGGAGCCAGGGTAGGGCGCTCCTTACCCTGCTTCCTCTTCTTCTGGCTGAGCTGGGCCTGTCGTGATGCTACGCGGTGGGCTTTCTTAGACATAACTCAGTTCCTTATCCTGCCCCATCATTGTACCAGAGCTTTGGCAGCGGCGACAACGATGTCCACGGCTGCATCTATGGAAACGTGGTCCATGTTCAGCATCAGGTGGTAATAGCTGGGATGGTTGGGGTCGATGCCGAAGAACCGCTGGAAGTAACGTAGCCTGGCTTTCTCCTCGCGGAGGGCGAAGGCCCGGGCCTCCTTCTCGTCCAGGTGCTCCCGCCGCATGATGGTGCGTACTCGGGTATCCAGGTGGGCCACCAGCCCCACGTGTAGCACGCCTGGCATATCCTTCAGTATCATGTTGGAGCCGCGGCCGTTGATAACCACGTTCCCCGCCCGGGCCAGGTCTAGGATCACCGCCTTGGTCACATCCAGGAAGTGCTTGTCATCTAGCTGGTGGGCGCTGGTTATAGGCTCGTCGGGTATCTCGGAGTACTCTCGGGTGAGGAGGATGTCCAGGCCGGGCCCAAAATAGGGCTCGCTGCCTGTCCCCGAAAGGGCAGAGCGCTCCAGGGTGGTCTGGACAAAACGGGTGATCCTGTCTCTCAGGTCTCCAACGCGCTTTTCCTTGGTGGCCACCGCCTCCACCGTCGCGCCGATGCGGCGGGCCTTCTCCGCCAGAATCAGCCGGTCAACGTAGTCCAGGCCCAGGCGGTGGGCCACCCGGGGACCGATCTCGAAGCTACCTGCGCCAACGGGACCGTTGAAGGTTATGACAGGCATGGTGAACCTCCCGTAGCGAGTGTGCCATCCGGTCGCAGAGGGCCCGCGACGATGCGTGCAGCACCTGCCTGGGTGCCGATAGGGAGGAGGGCTGGCCTCCTCCGCTCATCGCGGGTGCATATGGATAGAGAGGGATCTTTGCCCGGCCTTAGTGACTTCCAGGCACCTGCATGGGGTTGGCCCTTCTCCTGTGGTAAGGCTGAGGTGTCAGGCCCTGGGGTGGCTGTGGTCGTACTCCCTTCGGAGTTGTTCCTGGGTCAGGTGAGTGTACACCTGGGTGGTGGTGATGCTGGCGTGTCCCAGCAACTCCTGCACGTGGCGAAGGGGGGCGCCGTGGCCCAGCATGTGGGTGGCAAAGCTGTGCCGCAACACATGTGGGGTGATTCTGGCCGGGTCTATGCCCGTCTTCTTGGCGCGCTCCTTAAGGATGGCCCACACCCACTGCCTGGTCAGGCGCTCTCCCTTGCGGTTCACGAAGAGGGCGCCGTCGTCCCTGGCGTTGACCAGCTTGGGCCGGACCTGCTCGATGTATTCTTTGAGGGCCTGAAGGGCACGGGGGTACATATACACAATTCGCTCCCGGGAACCCTTGCCTACACAGCGCAGGTACCCCTCCTGTAGATCTATATCTTTCACGTTCAAGGATACCAGCTCGCTGACCCGAATGCCAGTGGCGTAGAGGGTCTCCAGCATGGCGTGGGCCCGCTTGCCTTCCAGGGACTCGTCATCCTCGCAGCGGCCCAGCAGCCGCTCTACCTCTTCCTCTGTGAGGAACTTGGGGAGAGAGCGGCCTACTCGGGGGGCACTAAGGTGCTCGGTGGGGTCGTTTTGTATGATACCCTCTTCCCGCAGGAAGTTGAAGAAGGACTTGATGGCGGCCACCTTGCGCGCGGTGGTCCGGTCCTGGTAGCCGCGGGTCTCGCGCAGGCTGGTCACGTACTGGGCCAGAAAGTCCAGGGTGACCTGGTCCCACCCAGAGGGCCTAGAGCCGTTGCTCCTCGACTTCTCTATGGCGTCCAGAAGCTGGTACAGATCGTTGCGGTAGGCGTCCAGAGTGTTTCGCGAAAACCCTTTCTCTACCACCAAGTGGTTCAGAAATGAATCTATCAGCTTTTTCAATGGAGTCGAACCCCCCTCATCCTTATGGAGTCCCTCATTTGTGTTATAGACAATTCTAACATAATCCAAAGAATGTAACCACTGTTATCGTTCCGTTATACTCCCAGTATTCTAGCACTAGTTGGCCCGGTGGGGTATAACACCACCGGTAGGGATACCTCCATTGTTGTGAGGGCACCGACACCTCCCCTGGGCCCGCGCCTGGACGCACTGAAAAAGTTCAGATAGATATGAGACAGTAGGCGTGGAAAAGTAGAAGCAGAAGGGGCCACACTTCTGGGTGAGAATAGACCAGAAAGGAGGTGGCCCC
>DAOUBE010000324.1:0-16626 GCA_034432835.1 Dehalococcoidia bacterium
CAGAAAACTCAGAGTAGCCTCCGCCAGGATCACCGTCGCCAGGGTGAACGTGGCCTGCACGATGACGATGCTGAAGGTGTTGGGAGCGATGTGCAGCAGCAGAACTCTCCACGTGGGCGCCCCCACCGCCCTGGCCGCCTCCACGTAGGTCATCTCCCTCAAACTCAGCACCGCACTGCGCACCAGCCTCACCTTACTGGCCGTGCCCGTCGCCGACAGGGCGATGATCACGTTCTGGAGACTGGACCCCAGCAAGGCCACCAGGGCCAGGGCCAGCAGTATGGATGGAAAGGCCAGCATGCCGTCTATGAACCGCATGATGACGTTGTCCGCCCGGCGGTTATACCCCGCCACCAAGGCTATCCCCACACCGACCAGGGTTGTGATGGCGGTCACCGATACCCCCACCAGCAGGGAGATCCGGCTGCCCGCTATGGTCCGGTCGAACACGTCCCGGCCGTAGTTATCCGTGCCGAACCAGTGCTCGGAGGAGGGCGACTTCAGCCGGTTCACGGGGTCCACCTTGGTGTACTCAGTGCGGGTTATGACAGGCGATAGGATGGCGATAAGCACCACCGCTGACAAAATCAACACCCCCAAGAGCAGGTTGGGATTTTTCCGCATCAGTCGCGCCCACAGCCTAACCAGGCTCACCAGCCGGTGGGCCTGCTCCACCTCCACTTGGCCTATACGCCTCTCCTCCCTGGCGCCCACTCTAATCACCTCCCAACAGACCTGGAATACTCATACCTGGCCGGGTTCCCTGTCCAGAGAAAGGAAGGAGCCGGGGACAGCCCACACGACGCCTCACTGGTACCTTATCCGAGGGTCCAGGTAGGCATAGACGATATCAATCACCAGGTTCACGAAGACGTAGGCCGTGGCCACCGTCAGAAGCAGACCCTGGATGATGGGATAGTCCCTGCGAGATATGGCATCTACCAGCATGCGCCCCAGCCCCGGTATGCCGAAGATGGACTCGGTGACCACAAAGCCCGTGGCCAGGCTAGCCATGGCCGCCCCTATCACCGTGACCACGGGTATGGAGGCGCTGCGAAAGGCGTGGCGCCAGTACACCGCCGGCTCCGCCAGTCCCTTGGCCCTCGCCGTCCTCACATAGTCCGTGCCCAGCACCTCCAGCATGGTGGAGCGCGTGATGCGAGAGATGAAGGCCGACGCCAGGATGCTGTTCACCAGCACCGGCAGCAGCATACCGTGCAGGTGCCCCAGCAGGTCCTCCGTGACGGGCGTGTACCCCACCACCGGGAACCAGCGCAGGTTCACGGCAAAGACCCAAATCACCAGCAGGGCCAGCCAGAACCCGGGCGTGGCAAACCCCAGCACCGCGAACAGCATAACCAGCCGGTCCACCATCCGGCCCGCCTTCCACGCCGCCACCATCCCCAGGGAGATCCCCAGGATGGACGACAGGATGATGACCTGAACGCCCAGGGACAGGGTGGGCTCGACGCGGTTGGCCATGAGACTGGTCACCGACCGCCTGGAGAATATGGACGTCCCCAGGTCCCCCTGGAATAAACGCTGGAACCAGAGCCCTAGCTGGACCAGGAACGGCTTGTCGAACCCCAGGTCCCTCCGTATCCGCTCCAGGTCCTCGGGCGTAGCCTGGTCCCCACCGATGATGGCCGCCGGGTCCCCCGGCGCCGCGTGGATGAGCGAGAAGGTGATAATGCCCACCACCAGGATCACGGGGATGGAGGCCAGCAGACGCATCACAATGTAGCGCCACATATCACCTGATCCAGCCTTCCCCCTCTTCGACACAACCTGTCATGGGTTGGGTACCCGATGCCTACGCCCCCTGACCACACCGGACTCTTTGGCCAACCCCTCTTCCAGCAGGGGTCCCCCTCTGCTCCATCCAGGGCTACAGCTCACCAGAGCAGGCTCCACACCCACAGTTTTGCTGCTGTACTCACCGCGAGGCGGTGGAGCACAAAAGAGAGAAGCATGTCCCTAGGGGTACAGGGAGACACCACCCCCACCGGGGGTCTCAATACCCAGGAGGGATGGGAAACCCTCCCCCCAGACCCCCCATGGAAAGCGAAGACGGGGAGGGAGGCCAAGAGGGTGAGGGTTCCCACTACTCTATCCACTTATCGTACGGGTTCTGGCCCCCTGCCCCCGAGTGCAGCCCCTTCACCTTGACGTGGGCACCCCACTTGCCAAAGAACTCTCCTATCTGTAGGAAAATGGCATCCTCGTAGAAATACGTCTGGAACTCCTCGTTCAGCCGCTTCAACTCATCCTCGGTCTTGGCCCGTAGGAGCTGGGAGAAGAGCTGCCTCTGCTTCCCTGGGACATCCTGGTATTTGTTGAACCAGGCGTTGTACTGAAGCTCTCCGAAGAGCAGGTGCCCCACTGGCGACGCCCGCACGGTGATGCCGCTCCAGGTGTGGAAGAACTCCCACAGGTTGGGGTCAGCCCGGCGACTGACCATAGTAGCCCAGTCCATCACCTGAAAGTCCACGTCAAAGCCCAACTCCTCCAACACCTCCCGGGTCACCTGGGCCGCCCCGTGGGCCGGCTGCCTGTCCGTGGGGTCCATCAGCCGGACCTTGGTTCCCTTCAGCCCCAGCCGCTCGATGATCTGCTTAGCTTCGGCCACACGCTTGGCGTTGTACAGACCCTGAGAGCCTGCAGAGGTCTCCCACTGGGTACCGCACTGGAGAAGGGATGGGCACAGCTTCATGAAGTCGGGATCGCCCACCGCCGCCAGCAGGGCCTTCTCGTTATCGTAGGCCATGACTAGTGCCCGCCGTGCTTCCACATTATCGAAGGGCGGCTTGGTGTGGTTAAAGTGGCCCAGCAGGCGCAGGGCCGTGGTGTCGTACAGGGCTATCCTGGGATTGCGCTCGATCCTAGGGATGAGGTCCGGCGGGAACTCCTGAACCAGGTCCACGTCCCCCACCTCCAGGGCCGCCACCCGAGTAGTCTGGTCCGGTATCTCCAGATAGTCCACCCGGTCGATGTAGGCCACGTGGCCGCCCGCATCCCCATCGGCCGGCTCTGGACTGGGCACGTACCCCTCATACCTCACCGCCGTCCACCGGTCCCCCGGCCGCCACGACTCAAACCTGTAAGGCCCCGTGCCGATGGGATTCCCCGGGGCCGACTGGGTCTGGGGTACCGCACACCACTCCTCCGTCACGATCTGCGGCGTGAAGTTCTGCGGCCCGATGGCGTTAAGCACCAGACCCGTGGGCTCCCGCAGCCTGATGGTGAAGGTCAGATCGTCCTTGGCCTGCACAAACTCCTGGAAGTTCTGGTAACCAAACTCCTGGCGAATCAGCTTAAGCAGCGGCGCGCCATCCTTCTGCCGGTCCAGGGTGCACACCACCTGCTTGGTGGTCAGGGGCCGGCCGTCGTGGAACTTCACCCCGCTCCGGATCCTGAAGGTCCAAGTCAGGCCGTCGGCACTGGTCTCCCAACTGTCCAGAAGCTGCTTCCCCAGGCCGTAGTCCTTGGTGTAGGCGATGAGGCCCTCCAAGATGGTGCCGCTGACGTTGGCCGTGGCCGAGGCCGTGGTCCACAGGGGGTCAAAGGACTGCACGCTGCCCACCGAGGCTATGCGCAGGATGCCCCCCTTCTTGGCTGGCGGCGTGGCCGTGGGAGCTGTGGTGGGCGTGGGAGTGGCCGTGGGCGTGGCGGTGGGTGTCCGCCCCGGCGGTTGGGTAGGCGTAGGGGTCTGGGTCACCCCTGGCCGGGCGGTAGGCGTAGGGGTGGGCGTTGGAGTGGGTGGGCTCTGGGTCGCAGTGGGGGTCGGGGTGGCCGCCGGCGTGCACGCCAGGGCCAAGATGAACACCAGTGCCAAAATAGTGAAAAGCGTCACTAATGCTGGTTTTCTGGCCATACCTCACCTCCTAAAGCTGAGATAGGTGCGCCTTGTAGGACAGCCCAGCGAGTAGCACAACTCTAATCCGCCACCCACACCCTGTCAAGCCACCACCCCAAGCCGTGGGGCTGAGGGCGAAAAAAGGGCTACCTATCCCTGCCATCATGTCCTTGCAGTAATGGAAACATATGTTCTATTTTCCCTGCCACAGCCCCAGCCTTCCGGACCCACCAAAAAACTCAGAAGGTCTGGAGGGGCAAATCCTCCCGGAGCGGACAGCAGGTGCCCTCCGCGCTGTTCCCCCTCTCCATGTCCATGGAGAAGGGGACCAAGGGGGTGGGGCTGAAGTCATCAACCCTGAAAGGAGGACAATCACATGGCCCTGACCCTTGCCGAGGCTTCCAAGCTCTCCAATGACATGCTCCTCACCGGCGTCATCGAGACCATCATCCAGGAAAGCCCCGTTCTCCAGCGGCTCCCCTTCATCGAGGTCGTGGGCAACGGCCTCACCTACAACCAGGAGAACACCCTCCCCTCCGCCGCCTTCTTCGACGTGGGCGACACCTGGACCGAGTCCACCCCAACCTTCACCCAGCTCACCGCCACCCTCAAGATCCTGGGCGGTGACGCCGACATCGACAACTTCCTCAAGGCCACCCGCTCCAACCTCCAGGACCTGGAGGCCACCGTCGTCCAGCTCAAAGCCAAGGCCCTCCAGCAGACCTTCGACCAGACCTTCATCTCCGGCGATACCTCCACCGACCCCAAGGCCTTCGACGGCATCGATAAGCTGGCCGCCCCCGGCCAGACCGTCTCCATGGGCCCCAACGGAGGCACCCTCACCCTGGACAAGGTGGACGAGCTCATCGACAAGGTCCGGGGCGGCAAGCCCCACATGCTCCTCATGAGCCGCCGCTCCCGCCGCAAGCTCACCGCCCTCTCCCGCGCCTCCGGCTCCGGCCTCCTGGTCACGGACCGCAACCAGTTCGGCCAGATGGTGGACTTCTACGACGGCGTCCCCATCGGTGTCAGCGACTTCATCCCCGACAATCAGACCGTGGGCACCAGCTCCGACTGCTCCACCATCTACGCCCTCCAGTTGGGCGAAGGCGCCCTCTCCGGCCTCACCAGCCCCGGCGGCCTCCAGGTGGAGCGCGTCGGCTCCCTGGAGTCCAAGGACGCCACCCGCATCCGCGTCAAATGGTACGTCTCCATCGCCCTCTTCAACTCCCTCAAGCTGGCCAAGCTCATTGGGGTTAGAGACTAGGAAACAGGGGTTAGCGAGTGGAGATTAGAGACCCTTCCCCTCCTCTCTCCTCTCTATCCCCTACCCTCTCTTAAGGAGGTCCTGTGACTAACGTACGCATAGACGAGAACGGCCTGCCCAAGGCCCCGGTCTTCGAGAGCACGCCGCCCCTCCTCCACCGCAGCGGTGTCACTGCCGTAGACACCTCGGACCCCGCTGGCACCTCCGGCGCCGTGGACTGCTCCGGCTACCAGTGGTGCCGCTTCGACCTCACCATCTCCGGCACCGGCTTCACCGACCTCACGGTCCAGGCCCTGTTCTGGAACAGCCGCCAGGGCCAGTGGTTCGCCGGCGCCTCCCGCACCTTCCAGAGCACCGGGCACCACGCCCTCATGGTGGAGGCCCGCGGGGCCACTATCTTTCTGAAGGTGACCGCCTTCAACGGCACCTCCTTCAACCTCTCCGCCGACTATTCCCTCTGCTAGCCCTATCACAGTAAGGAGGATGCCATGGCTTTGAGACTGGCAGGAGAGGGCTCCTCCTCCGAGGGCCCCCACCAGGAAGAGCACCAGGCGGGCCGGCGCGACGCCCTGGCCGGGCCCCTGGATGCCAACGCCCGAGTGGCCGTGCGCAAGAACGGCGGCACCACCATAGGAACCAGACGTCGCCTTAATCTCACCGAGGGCGCTAACATCACCCTCACCGTGACCGACGACCCCGCCAGCGAGGAGCTGGACGTCACCATCGCCGCCAGCGGCGGGGGAGGCACCGGTACCCCCGTCGACGTCAAGGAGGACGACGCCCTGGTCCAGGCCGATGCCGACCCCCTGAACTTCGCCCACGGCCTGGACGTCACCGCCGGGCCAGGCACCCAGGCCAACATCGCCGTGGACGAGGCGGAGCTGGACCACGCCCTCCTGGGGGAGTAACCCAGGACCAGCACCACCCCAAGGCCCACGCCCACAACGGCCAGGACGGCTCGGGCACGGTGGCCCACGGCGCCCTCACCGGCGCCGGCCCCGACGACCACCACCCTCAGGACCATCAGGCCCGCCACCAGAGCGGTGGGGCCGACGCCCTGACCGGCAACCTGGACGCCACGGCCAGGATCACCGTCCGCAAGAACAGCGGGGCCAACGTCGGCGCCAGACGCCGCCTCAACCTCATGGAAGGCTCGGGCATCACTCTAACCCTGGCCGACGACCCCGCCAACGAAGAGGTGGACGTGACCATAGCCGCCACAGGGGGCGGCGGGGGCGGCATCACCTGGAATAACCTGCGTAAGCCCGGCGCCTACCACATAGAGTTCACCACCCCCGTCTCCACCGATACGGCCAACCGGGCCATCAGCGCCGATACCCTCTACGCCATCCCCTTCATCGGCGATGGCGCCATTTACGACGCCATGGAGGTGGATGTCACCTTGACCAGCACAGGCAACCTGGTCTGCGGCATCTACCAGGACAACGGCGCCTACTATCCGGGAGACAAACTCGCCCAGTGGTCGGTGGAGCAATCTACAAGTACCGCGGGCCGCAAGCAGGGCACCCTGGACTCGGCCGTCACCCTGGCCAACGGTACCCGCTACTGGCTGGCCTTCTACTGCAGCGCCACACCCTCCCTCCGGTCCCATACCAGGCCCGTGGCCAACATGGGCATCCGCGCCACCAGCTCCCTGGCCGACTTCACAGGCGTCCAGAGGGGTCAGGCCTATAGCGCCACCATGCCCGCCACCTTCCCCACGGGCGGAGCCGACGATACCGGCAACCGGTTTTACATAGGTGTTAGGAAACAACAGTAGGAGGAGAGGATGCTGCATAAAGTCTATCCCGATGAGACCCGCCAGCTCACCCAGGACGGCGTCCAGGTGGCCGAGTACGTGGTCAGCGGCCTGGAGGTGGAGAGAGAGCGTACCTACCAGGCCCTTCAAGACTTCATGGCCGTGGACCCCGCCACCATATCCGACCCCACCCTGCGGAAGACGGTACTGGCCCTCCGCTGCCTGGCCCTCCTCTCCGTTCGGCTGGACATGCTGGAGGGCCTATAGTCCACCGGTCCCCGGTCTTGTGTGACCCGTAGGCACTCAAAGGGCACCTATCCCTGGAACTGGCAATTCAATCCAGGCCTGGAGGTGGCTTGTGAATCTATCGGAGATGCGTACTCGTGTACGCCGAGACCTGCACGATGAGGACCCGGCCAGCTATCGCTGGACCGACGCCGAGCTGGACCGCCACATAGAGCACGCGGTGCGAGACCTTAGCGCCGCCGCACCCCTACAGACCGCCACCATCCTCACCACCACCGCCGGCAGCCGCGAGCTGTCGCTGGCAGGCCTGGCCGGCCTAGTGCAGGTGGAGGCGGTAGAGTACCCCACGGGTCAGCACCCACCCCACTTCGTCCGCTTCAGCTTGTGGGGCGACACCCTGACGCTCCTCGTACCCCAACCCCCCGCCGATGGCCAGCAGGTGAAGGTCTATTACGGCAAGATGCATACCTTGGATGCCACTTCCTCCACCATACCCGTGGCCCAGGAAGAGGTGGTGGCCCTAGGCGCCGAAGGATATGCCGCCCTGGAGTGGGCCAGCTTCGCCACTAACCGGGTCAATGCCGGCGGCCCCAACACCTGGCACCACTACCTGAGCTGGGGCCAGGAGCAGTTGGCCCGCTTCCATCAGCGCCTGGCCAAGCTGGGACGCAGGGCGTCGCTAAGGGTCCGCAGGCTGTATCTCCCCGACCAGGAGCCGGCCAGCCAGGCCGAGGTGCAGGGGCCCTAGGTATGCGTAGCCTTTCTCCTACCCTGCTGGCCGCCCAGACGTCGGCCTCCTCGCAGCCCTACCTCCAGGTTCGGGTCTGGGACCGCCTGCCCACCGTGGCCCGCCCCATCCTGGAACGTCTGTACACGGGGACGGAGCCCGACTTCTATCACGCGGCCATAATGGCCGCCGACGGCTCCCTGGTCCGGGTCCGTGTAGAGTTGACCACAGAGCGGCTGTACGTCCAAAGGGTGGCTAACCCCGGCCCGGGCAGCGCCTTCGGCTCCTGGACCCTCCTCAACCCCGTTTCGGTGGTGACCAACCCGGTGCTGGTCCGGCGCGGGTCCCAGCTCCTCCTGTTCTACGTGGACCAGACCAGACTAGTCATCGTCTCCCGAGAGAGTAACGACCACGGCGCCTCCTGGAGCCAAGCCACCACCGTCCAGGTACCTCCGGCCAGTTTCACCCACTGGCTGGCCGCCGATACCAACCCCAGTGGGTTGATCACCCTTTTCTACGTGACGGACAGCCAAACCCTGTACGTGACCAAGAAGACTGGCGCAGGCTGGAGCGCCCCCGTACCCTGGTCCCAGAGCACCGTTACCTACTTCACCGGCTTGAGTTGCGTTTACCACGGCGACTGGAACCTGGTGGTGTGCGGGAACACCTCCTCGGGCGACAGCAAGGTGTGGACGGTTATCTACGGCGACGGCGGTGCCCAGCCCCCAGACACCTGGTCTCAACCCAAAGAGCTCACCCTGGCCAGGTCAGGCTCCCAAATGGATTTCAGAAACGCCTTCATAGCCAGGCCCGACCAGTACCGGCTCTTTTTCTCGGAGAGCTACACCGGGCCAGGCACCTACAACCGGCCCTTGTGGTCCTTCACCACCCCCGGCTCTGACTTCGGGGACAATCTCTGGCGAGAGCCCATCCCCTTTGACCTCAACTCCTCCTTCGGTGTGGCCATGGCCTACGGAGGAGGGTATCTCTGGCTGTCCACCCCCTCAGGCGTTTGGCGCGGCTCCCTGTCCGGAGACTATCTGGACCTGTCCGAGGACGTCCTGGAGGCCGAGGTGCGAGAGGAGCCGGAAAGAGGGCGGGCCACCCTGGTCCTCCGCAACGACGACGGCCGCTACAACACTCCGGGCAGCGGCACCCTATCCCACCTCCGCAGGGGCTCCCAGGTCACCCTGGCCCCCGGCTACCAGACCTCCTCGGGCGTCGAGGTCTCCCAGGGGCCCACCTTCTGGGTCCAGGGCTGGGAGCACCGGTGCCTGGCCGGCCAGTCCACCCTGGTGCTATATCTGGAGGATGCCTGGGCCCTGCTGGAGGGGTGGCGCGCCCGCCGCCAGTATGCCTGGGCCGCCGGACAGTCCCCCATCCAGGAAGTCCTCACCTTCATCCTTTCTCGGGTGGGCCTGGAGTTGGTGGCGCTCAGCGCCAGCCCCACCATGACCACCCACAAGCCCGAGTTCACCATCCACCCGGGCCAGGACGGGGCCTCGGTGGTGCGCCGACTGCTGGCCCTGGTGCCGGACGTGCTGTTCTTCCGCGATGGGAAGGCCTTCATCAAGCACCTCCAACCCTCGGACCCGCTGGACTACTCCTACGGCACCTCCCACCCGGTCCTGGAGGGCCGCTACCTTTCCAGGGCTGCCCCGTTCAACCGGGTCCAGACCTACGGGTCAGGCGTGACAGGGGAGGCCTTCGGCTGGACACAGGTAGGAGAGCTCACCGACCGCCTGCTCCAGGTCCACGACCTGAACCTGGATACCCAGCAGAAGGCCCAGGAGCGGGCCGATGCTCTGGTGCAGGAGGCCCTAAGGGAGTCCACCTCGGGCGAGGTGGTGGTGCCCACCAACTGCGGCCAGGAGCTGTACGACATCATCGAGGTCACAGACTCGCGGGCGGGGCTGGCCGCCGCCCGACGCCGCGTGCTGGGCATGACCCTGCGCTACGCCACCGGCAGAGGCCCTCGGTACACCCACACCATCAAATTAGGAGCACCCTAACGCTCTCTACCACAGGGGCTCCTCACGGACACCCACCTAACCGCGGGACGAGGCTACTATGGAAACGAAGAAAGGCGTCATCAAGAGCTTCAGCTCCTCCACCTACAAGGCCACAGTCCAAGTGGCGGGCAGCCTCTCCGTCTGGCTGGAGAACGTGCCCGTGGCCCGCAACATCCCCTCGGCAGAGATGGTGCCCGGCCGCAACTGCACCATCCTGTTCTTCGACCCCACCAATCCCCAGGACGCCGTGGTGGTGGCGGTGTACAAGTGACAAGGCTAGGGAGAAGCCGATCCTCTGCTTGGGAAGCCGACGCTCTAAAGAACACCTGGGCCGCCCCCCAGGTTGGTCTGGGGTGGCGGCCCGCTCCGAGTCTGTTTGCGAAGCCCGGCGGTTACACCATGGCCTTGCTGTACCTAGAGACGAAGGACTCTAGTCGCTCCATGGCCTTCTTCAGGTTCTCCTGGGAGTTGGCGTAGGAGATTCGGATGTAACCCTCACCGTGGCGGCCGAAGGAGGTGCCGGACAGCAGGGCCACCCCGGTCTCTTTCAGCGCCAACTCCTGGAAATCGTGGGAGGAGATGCCCGTATCCCGGATGCTGGGGAAGGCGTAGAAGGCGCCCTCGGGCTCCGGGCAGTTGATACCTCGAATGCTCCTCAGTCCCTTCACCACCAGGTCCCGCCGCTTGCGGAACTCCGCCACCATGGCCTTCACCGACTCCTGAGGCCCCTCGATGGCGGCCACCCCCGCCTTCTGGACAAAGGTGGTGGCGCAGGAGACGCTGTTGGTGATGAGCCTCACCACAGGGGCAACCAGCGGCTGGGGGACATGGGCGTAGCCCAGGCGCCACCCCGTCATGGCGTAGGCCTTGGAGAAGCCGTCCAGCAGGATGGTGCGCTCCAGCATCCCCGGCAGGCTGGCGATGCTGTAATGCTCACCAGCGTACAGGATGGAGCTATACACCTCGTCGGAAAGGACATAGATGTCCTCCCGCCGCTGGACCATCTCGGCGATGGCCTCCAGCTCCTGCCGGCTGAGGATGGAGCCGGTGGGGTTCTGAGGCGAGTTCAGGATGATCATGCGGGTCCGCTGGTTCACCTTGCTGGCCAGGTCATCCAGGTCTGGATGGTAACCCTTGGCCTCCAGCAGGCGCATGGGCACGGGTCTGGCACCACAGAAGCGGACCATGGACTCGTAGATGGGGAACCCCGGGTCGGGGTAGATGACCTCATCACCCTCCTGGACCAGGGCCAAGATAGAGTAGAAGATGATGGGCTTGGCCCCTGCCGTCACCACCACCTGCTCGGGCCTGGCCTGTACGCCACGGGTGCGGGAGAAGTGCCGCGCCAGGACCTCACGAACGTCAGGCAGCCCCTGGGAGGGCCCGTAGTGGGTCCAGCCCTCTCGCAGGGCTTTGATGGCCGCCTCCACAATGTGGGGCGGGGTGTCGAAGTCAGGCTCCCCTATCTCCAGGTGAATAATATCCTTGCCCTGGGCCTCCAGAGCCTTGGCCTTGGCCAGGAGCTCAAAGGCGGTCTCCGTGCCCAGGTTCTCCATTCTGCGGGCTAGTCTCATAAAGAGTTCCTCCTCTAGAAGCGCCACAACCTGTCAGCAATCCCCTAACGCTAACACCCACCCCGTGGCAAGTCAATATTCTTTTCCTGGCCTAGGAGCCCACTTTCGTGACACGATTACATAATCCCCGAATCCGGTGCCCACTTCTCTTTGAACTGAGCACCTCGGTGCCTTACAATGCCGTTCAGGTGTTGTTGACCACCTTTGAGCCTTCCGCCGCTTCTGCAACCAGAGACGTAATCGTGCAAGCTTGTGGGTAGGGGAGGGTGTTTATGACGTCTTTGCACCATGTTAAAGGGGTTTCCGGCGAGGAATTGTGACAGAATGACCGCCACATTTCGCCGGATTCGTGCTATACTACCACAAGATGGCGCGCCCAAATGGCGCCGCAAGCCTTTCGTCGCAGTCTCCCTGTGACGAAACTCACCAGAAGGGGATATAAGTAATGGAACTGGAGACCTCTGTACAGTACACAGCCAAGGATATACAAGTCCTGTCCGGCCTGGAGGCGGTACGCCGCCGCCCCGGAATGTACATCGGCAGCACCGACCAGCGTGGCCTCCACCACATGATTTACGAGGTGGTGGACAACTCGGTGGACGAAGCCATGGCCGGCTATTGCACCCGGGTGGACGTCACCATCGAGGCCGACGGCACCGTGACCGTCGCCGATAACGGCCGCGGCATCCCCGTGGACATACACCCCCAGACGGGACGCTCCGCCCTGGAGACGGTGCTGACTACCCTCCACGCTGGCGGCAAGTTCGGCGGCGGGGCATACAAGGTATCGGGGGGCCTCCACGGAGTGGGCGTCTCCGCCGTCAACGCCCTGTCCTCCTGGCTCCGTGTGCAGGTGGACCGGGACGGCTACCGACACTACCAGGAGTACCAGGAGGGGAAACCCACCACGGAGGTGGTACGGGTGGGGCCCTCGGAGGCCCGGGGCACCGTCGTCTCCTTCAGGCCAGACCTCAAGATATTCAAGCAGGTGGAGTACGACTTTAATACCCTGGCCCAGCACATGAAGGTGGTGGCCTTCCTGAACAAGGGGCTGGAGGTCCACCTGCTCAGTCGGATGCACCTGGACCAGTACGGCCGCTACCGCGAGGCCAATTACTACTTCGATGGTGGCCTGGCTAGCTTTGTGCGCCTGGTGAACAAGGGGCGTGAGCTGATCCAGCCTACCCCCTTCTACACCCTCAAGACCGCCGACAACACCATCGTGGAGTGCGCTATCCAGTACATAGACGGCTACTCGGAGGCGGTCTTCTCCTTTGCCAACTGCATCAGCACCGACGAGGGAGGCACCCACCTGACGGGCTTCAGGGCCGCCCTGACCCGCGTCCTCAACGACTACGCTCGCAAACAGAAGCTCCTCCGGGACGACCAGGCCAACCTTACCGGTGAGGATGTCCGCGAGGGGCTCACCGCCGTCATCAGCGTCAAGCTCACCGAACCCCAGTTCGAGGGCCAGACCAAGACCAAGCTTGGCAACGCCGAGATCAAGGGGATCGTGGAGTCGGTGGTGGGAGAGGAGCTCTCCCGCTTCCTAGAGGAGCACCCCAACGACGCCCGGCGCATCATCGAAAAGTGTCTCACCACCCAGAAGGCCCGGGAGGCCGCCCGCAAGGCCCGGGAGCTGGTTATCCGCAAGAACGCCCTGGACGGCGGCTCCCTCCCCGGCAAGCTGGCCGACTGCCAGGAGCGCAACCCTGAGCTGTGCGAGCTCTACATCGTGGAGGGCCCCTCGGCAGGAGGCACCGCCAAGGCAGGGCGCGACCGCCGCACCCAGGCCATTCTCCCAATCAAAGGCAAGATTATCAACGTGGAGAAGGCTTCCCCAGAAAAGTTCCTCAGCCACGATGAAGTGAGGGCCATCATCACCGCCGTGGGCGCCGGCGAGGGCGAGGACTTTAACCCCGCCAAGATGCGCTACCACAAGATAATCATCATGACCGATGCCGATGTGGACGGCTCCCACATCCGTACCTTGTTACTCACCTTTTTCTACCGGCGCATGCGCCCCCTGGTGGAGGGCGGCTACCTCTACATCGCTCAGCCGCCCCTGTACCGTATCCAGGTGGGTAAGGATGTTTCCTACGCCTATACTGAGGAGCAGAAGGAGCAGACAATGAAGAGGTTGGATGGCAAGCGCAACGTCACCATCCAGCGCTACAAGGGGCTGGGGGAGATGAACCCGGAGCAGCTCTGGGAAACAACTATGGACCCAGCCAAACGCACTATGCTACAGGTGAGCGCCAAGGACGCCCTCCTGGCCGAGAAGATCTTCACCGAGCTTATGGGCAGTGAGGTGGGCCCCCGCAAGGGCTTCATCCTGGCCTACGCCAAAGAGGTCCGCAACCTGGATGTGTAGGATGGCAGGCCCGTCTCACCTTGCACCAGCCCTAGTATGGGACGGCGCGACGTCAAACGGGCGTTAGCGAAACACCCCAGTAGATGCATGGCTTTCACGGCGGTGATGGGAGGAGGATGGCATGATGAGGTGGAAGCAGCCCCCACCAGGGGCAATTCAGAATGTCCTCAGGATGCTGAACTGGATAGCCTCCGGCCAGGCCCAAGGCATCGCCAGGTCAACCACTAGGCGCTTCGCCCTGCCCAGGCTTCTTATGTTCCTCCTGGGCTTGGTGCTGATGGGCAGGTACAGAACGCTGACGGGATTCCTGCCTTTCCGGCTGCTAGTGTGGCTTTTCCTGGCCCAGAGGGTGATGCGCGCACTTCGACAGAGGGCCATGCGGTAGAGCTGGAAGCCACCTAAGGGTGGAGTGAGGCGGGCCTCAGGGAGGGCGGCTACCGGAGCGGGCTGGCCTATATATGACCCGCACCTTCCCCGTGGCGTCGGCCTCCATCAGGGCCACGAAGTCGTAGCCGCGGCGCCGCAGCTCGTCGCTGCCACCCTGGCGGCGGTCCAGGATGGTGGCTACCCGAACCACCTTACAGCCCAGGGCCTCGGCCGCGGCGATGGCGTGGAGGAGGCTGCCGCCGGTGGTACACGTATCGTCCACAATAGCCACGCGGCTTCCCTGCTCCAGGGGGCCTTCCACCATCTTCAGGGTACCGTGGCCTTTGGCCTCCTTACGCACTATGAACCCTTGGACGGGCGTACCCTCCATGTGGCTGGTCAGGGCGATGGCCGCCACCATGGGGTCGGCCCCCAGGGTAGGGCCTCCCACAGCCTGCGCCCCGGCCTCCCGCACTATGGGCAGGAACAGCTTGCCCACTAGGTAGGAGCCTTCGGCGTCCAGGGTCAGGATGCGCCCGTCGAAGTAGTAGCTGCTCCTCTGTCCTGAAGAGAGGACGAAGTCACCGTACCGCAGCGCCCCCAGCTCCAGGGCCCGCTCCAGCAGCCTCTCGGCGTCGGTCACTCGTGCACCTCCGTGTTTCGATACAGCCCGTTGTGGTAGATGTACTCCTCCACCTCCCTGGGCACCCAGTAACGTATGGAGAGCCCGCTGGCCACCCGGCGGCGTATCTCCGTCCCGCTAATCTCCACCAAAGGAGCGTCCAGAAAGACCACCCGGGCCAGGGCATCGGGGCGCACCTCCTCCAGGTGGGCCAGGGCCACCTCCTCGTACCCGGGCCTGCGCAGCGCCACCAGGGTACACCGCTCCAGGATGCCCGCCGGGTCCTTCCACCGGTGGAACTCCTTCAGGGAGTCCAAACCCAGTATGAAGAAGAACTCATGGCCAGGGCCGCGGTGCCGGCGCAGCTCCTCCAGGGTCTCCACGGTGTAGGACGGGCCGGGCCGCTCCATCTCCATAGTGCAGACCTTGAAGAAGGGGTTGGAAGCCACCGCCAGGCGGACCATATTCAGCCGATGTTGCGCCGGCGATATGGGCTGCCCACTCTTCATCCACGGTTGCCCGGTGGGGATAAACAGCACCTCCTCCAGGCCCAGCCGGACCCTGGCCTCCTCGGCTATGATGAGATGACCCAGGTGGATGGGATCGAAGGTGCCCCCCAGGATACCTACCTTCATTGTGCTACCATTCCAGCTCCGCCTGGCCTACCCTCACCTTGTCCCCTGGCTGGATACCGTGCTCCTCCAGGACCTTGCCCACCCCCATGCGCACCAGCTCCCGGCGGAGCTGGACTCGGACCTTCCACTCACGGGTATTGGCCAGGGCGGCCAACCTCTCGGCTCTGGAGTAGTGTACCACAAAGGCGTCGTTCTCCCTCTCCACCCTAGGGGTTTCCCTGGGCCTTCTGGGGCGCACTACCACCAGCTCCTTGGCCTCCCGTGGCGGCGCCTGCCGCGGGAGGGTAGCCAAAATGCCCGCCAGGTGTTGCAGCAGCTCTTGCACCCCCTCGCCGGTGGCAGCCGAAATGCCAAAGACCGGCTTGCCTGTCTCCATGAGCCTCTGGGTCAGCGCAGGCAGCCTCTCCCTCACCTCTGTCACGTCTATCTTGTTGATGGCGATGACCTGGGGCCTCGCCATCAACTCTGGGTCAAATTGCTCCAGCTCCCGATTCACCGTGTGGTAGGCAGCCACCGGGTCCGGGGCGAGGCCATCTATCAGGTGCACCAGGACCCGTGTTCTCTGGATGTGGCGGAGGAACTGGTCTCCCAGACCCACACCGGCGTGGGCCCCCTCCAGCAGGCCTGGCACCTCCACCATGACAAACTCGGTGTTCCCCACTCGGGCCACACCTAGGACAGGCTCCGTGGTGGTGAAGGGGTACGGGGCGATCTTTGGCCTGGCGGCGGTAGCCACGTTAAGAAGGGTGGACTTGCCGGCGTTGGGAGGGCCGATGATACCCACGTCGGCCAGAAGGCGGAGCTCCAAGAACAGCTCCAACTCCTCTCCTTCCTCTCCCTTTTCAGCCAGGAGAGGTTCCTGGTTAGTTGGTGAGACGAATCGGGCGTTGCCACGGCCTCCGGCGCCGCCGCGGGCCACCAAGACCCGGTCTCCTGCACCCACATCCGCCAATAACCGCCGGCCCTCCGGCCCGTACTCTGCCCAAAGCAATGTTCCAGGAGGTACCCGCACCTCCACGGGATCGCCGTCGACACCCCTCTTGTTATTGCCCTGGCCGTGTCCCCCCCTCTTCCCCTTGAACAACCGCTGATGGCGAAAATGGGACAGCGTGTTAAGGGAGGGATCCCCAACCACAAAGACGTCACCGCCCCTACCACCGTCGCCTCCATCCGGACCCCCCTTAGGCA
>DAOUBE010000325.1:0-2190 GCA_034432835.1 Dehalococcoidia bacterium
CTGGTCCCTAAAATAGCCCGACTGTCTCATATGTACTGAACCAGTACATCTTCTTGACATCCAGCCTCCTGGGGCACACACTATGGGTGCCCTGGGAGCTACCCAGGGCAGCGCATCGATATCCACCCACCTTCAAGAAGAAGCAGGAGGAAGGAATGCCCCAGCCCAACGACGTACCCCAGTCCATCTTGGACAGATTCAAGAAGGTTTCCACAGCCACCATCTGGAGCGCTCTGAACCGCAAGGGATACACCCGCTGCTTCATGGAAGAGGTACACCTCATGACCCCAGGCCGGCGCCTGGCCGCCAGGGCCAGAACCCTACGCTTCCTCCCCAACCGGCCAGACCTCCAGAAGGAGGTCCGCATCGGCGAGGGCGGCCCCGAGTACAAGGCCATGTCCACCTGCGGCCCGGGTGATGTCCTGGTCTGCGATGCCCTGGGCATCAAGTACGCCTCCATCGGCGGCGACGTCAAGCTCCTCCAGCTCAAGATGAACGGCGCCGACGGCGTGGTGACCGATGGCGCCATCCGAGACCTAGACATCGTGGCCACCTACGGCTTCACCATCTACGCCCGAGGCCGCACACCCACCGGCGGCGTCCCCCTGGACCCCTACCAGCCCAACGTGGATATCCAATGCGCCGGCGTTCTGGTCCGACCGGGCGACGTCCTGGTAGGCGACAACGATGGCGTGGTCGTCGTGCCCTCTCACCTGGCCCAGGAGGTGCTGGAGTGGGCCGAGGAGCACGAGGAGCTGGAGGAGGTGGTCAAGGAGCAGATACAGATCGAAAAGTGCGTCCCCGGCCGCTACTACCCGCCCGGCGACGCCGCCCATCGGCTGCTGGAGGCGAAGCGCAAGGCCAGGAGGTAGCCGTCCGTGGCAACGGTGCGGGTGGTCCATCCCCACCAGCGGCAGGTAGAGGTAGCCTCCGACCATGACCCGCCACAGTGGGGTCTCCCTGGGCCTGGCAGGTGCTGGCAATATCTACATGGGCATTCCCTACCTTCCAGCCACCAGCCCAGCCCCCATTGCCACGTTAACGGTGAGCCGGCCCTGTAAGTAACACGCGGAGACGGCAAGTTCGTGGTGGGCAAGGGCCTTAAGGAGGCCTAGAACATAGGGCCCGACGACTTCATCTGCATCTCGCCCGGTGCGTTCACTAGCCGTTGAACCGGAACACCGCCTAGCCCCTGGAGTTCGTGGTCGCCCGTAACACCCCGGAGGAGGGAGGTGGAGCGCACCCCTTCAACTCCCTGACCGTTGCCTGCCAGCGGTCCAGAGGGACATCTGCAGCCGAGAGGGCGCCTGGGCGCCCTCTCGGCCGGTACCCGAGCCAACACAGAATAGAGGAGGCAGCATGAGTAACCAGACCTTCACCCTGCCCGCCGACATCGGCAACGCCTTGGTACAGCTTTCGGCCGCCACATTGGTGGATGCGCTGAACCGCCTGGGCTATCGCAAGGTGTTCATGGATGGAGTGCGGACTCTCACCCCGGGGCAGAAGCTGGTAGGCCGGGCTATTACCCTCCGGTTCCTACCCGTCAGGCCGGACCTGCTGGAGGAGACCCGCCGCGGCCCCGATTCGCCCGAGTACAGGGCCATCGAGCAGTGCGGCCCAGGACGGGTCCTTGTGGTGGACGGCATGGGGCTCCCCTTCGGCTCCATCGGCGGAGAGATCAAGTTCCTACGCCTCAAGCAGCGGCGGGCCGAGGGCATCGTCACCGACGCCGCTATCCGAGACTCCAACGCCGTCCGCGCCTACGGCCTCAAGCTCTTCGCCCAGAACGGCACCGCCCAGCAAGGCACCGTGGACTTCCTCCCCTACGGCGTCAACGAGTACATTAGGTGTGGCGGTGTCCTGGTCCGCCCTGGTGACTACATTGTTGGTGAGGACGACGGCGTGGTGGTGGTGCCCTACCACATCGTTGACAAGGTGATCCAGGAGGCCAGGGAGCACGAAAGGCTGGAGAGCTTCATCCTTCAGCGGCTGGAGAAAGAGAAGGTCTCCCCAGGCCACTACTACCCCTTGGGCGACCCCGGAATGCGAGACAAGGTCAAGGCCCTCATGCAGCAAGAGCACAGGGCCTAGTGAAAAAGTTCAGATAGATATGAGACAGTAGGCGTGGAAAAGTAGAAGCAGAAGGGGCCACACTTCTGGGTGAGAATAGACCAGAAAGGAGGTGGCCCC
>DAOUBE010000326.1:0-2398 GCA_034432835.1 Dehalococcoidia bacterium
GGGGCCACCTCCTTTCTGGTCTATTCTCACCCAGAAGTGTGGCCCCTTCTGCTTCTACTTTTCCACGCCTACTGTCTCATATCTATCTGAACTTTTTCACCAAGGATATTGAAGGTCTCCCCAAAGCCGCCCCCCATAGGAATTCGGCGTTCAGGAGTAGAGGACAAATGAATAAAGTCCGGGGTGCCTGGAGTTACCTAGGCTCCATAGTATTAATTTTTGTCCTTGTAGCGATAGTTGGCTTGCCCGAGGTGCCCCTACCCCTACCCCGACTCCTACATCCCCAGCCGTCGTAGCTTCCCCTACCCCTACTACCGCCGTAGGGCCTCGGGAGGTGACCCGAAGCCGGATTGTCCAGTTCACCCACTGGAGCGATTCATGGACTCCCCAGCATTCCAACGTGGATAACATGAACTTCTACGCCCCCGGAGTGAACCACCTGCGTCATGCTCTCAATAAGGGTGTTTACGAGTATCTCTACTACTCCAACCTGAACACCGGCGAGCTTATTCCCTGGCAGCTGGAGAGGTTTGAATACAGCGGTGACTTCTCTACTATCACTATGACTGTACGCCCCGACATAACTTGGAGCGACGGCAGGCCCTTTACGGCCAGGGATGTGGTCTTTACCCTCAACATGCTGCTTAACAATGCGCCCCAGCTCAACTACTCCGAGACCCTCAAGTCTGCTATCAAAGAGGTCTCCTTGGTCGATGATAGGACTGTGCGGGTGACCTTGAACTCACCCAATCCCAGGTTCTTCCAGAACACCTTTACCGCCTGGGAGAACCACATAGTAATGGTGCCGGAGCACATCTGGCAGGGCCAAGACCCCCTTAATTTCACCAACTTCGACCTGGCTCGTGGCTGGCCGGTAGGCACGGGACCGTACAGACTAACGGCTTCAAATCCTCAGCAGATGACCTTCGACCGTCGGGATGATTGGTGGGCAGCTCGCACCGGCTTCAAGGGTATGCCTGCACCGGAAAGGCTGGTATATATCCCGGTGGCCAACGATGAGGTGGCGGCTACCTTATACATTAACAACCAGCTAGACTTTGGCCCCCCGTTGCTTAAGGGTACATTCGAGTCGGCCAGAACGAGGAACCCTAACCTGGTCTCCTGGGGTGAGTCAGGCCCTGTGTGGGGAGCCCCCGATGGCTGTATATACGACCTGGTTATCAATGATAAGATGGAGCCTTTCAACAACCGGGAGATACGCTGGGCTATCAACTACGCCATAGACCGCGACCAACTGGTGAACCTGGCCTATGAAGGGAGCACCAGCAAAGTAGTCTTCGCGTTCTCCTCCTACGGAGCGGTACAGCAGTATGTCCCTGCCTTTAGAGACATCTTTGACAAGTGGAAGGCAGATGTGCGGGACCTACAGAAGTCTGCCGAACTGATGCAGAAGAACGGTTACACCAAAGACGCTCAAGGCTTCTGGAGCAAGGGTGGCCAGAGGCTTCAGCTCAATATCGTCACCCCCGCCTGGCTGCGGCCTATTGCCCCTGTGCTGACCCAACAGCTACAACAGGCTGGGTTCGACACCGTCTTCAAGATCGATGAGACCTCGGCCTGGGTGGATGGAGTAAACCAGGGCACGGCGGCCACCACCCTTTTGGTGCACTGTGGGAGCCTGCGAGAGCCTTATGACACCCTGAAGGACTTCCACAGCAGGTACTCCCGGCCCATAGGCGAGACACTACCCTACATCATCGCCTCCAGCCGGTATGAAAACCCAGAGTACGACCGCATTATTGACCAGATGGAGAAGATGTCTCCCTCCCCAACCAATCAGGAGTACATCAACCTGGCCAAAGAGGCCCTGGACATATTCTTCCGTGACCTGCCTTTGATCCATCTGGCTGAAGAGCGGCACGTCGTAGTCATGAACACCACTTATTGGACCGGCTGGCCCAGCGCCAGTAACCCCTATATAGCTCCTTACCCACCCTGGGGAGAATACTTCCACGTCATATTGAACCTTAAGCCCAGAAGCTAACTCACACCAGCCAAGGTAAGGCCACCCCTGATGGGTGGCCTTACTGTTCTACCGAGCTAGCGGTGAAAGATTTCTTAAGGCTGGATTTTGGCCAGGGAGTGCTCTCTGGCCCTTTTGTGTAGATTGACACACAGGTCAGGAACTAACAAACTTCTGCCATGGTCTAGGCTCAAGAGGTGATGATATGCCTACGCTAAAGGGGAAGTACATCCTCATGGAGATGCTGCGGGGCGAGGGGGTCAGGCACATCTTTGGCAATCCCGGCAGCACAGAGGCCCCAATCTCCGACGCCCTTCAGGATTACCCCGACATCCAGTACATCACAGTCCTCCAGGAGGCCACAGCCCTGCACATGGCCGAGGGCTACTCCCGGTACACTCGGCGCCCCTCCTT
>DAOUBE010000327.1:0-3206 GCA_034432835.1 Dehalococcoidia bacterium
CTTTCTGTCCGGCACCCACGCTGCGAAAGTTGAAGCGCAGGGTGACGAAGCCCGCCTGGTTCAGGCCGCGGCACAGGGCCACCACCAGAGGCGTCTCCATGTTGCCGCCGAAGAGAGGATGGGGATGGCAGACGACTACCCCCGGAAGCTTGCCAACAATACCCGCTTCGGGGTAAGACACCACCCCATCCAGGGTGGTGTTCTTGGACTGGATGGTTACGCCGGTCTGTCGCACCTGCTCATACCTTAGAATCCATCTTAGTCTGTCGTCCTGGAGTTTGGCAAGGAGTGTGCTAAAATTAGCCAAGCTGAGCCAGTCGATGTGCTCATGCCTTGGCCTAGCCGGTGTTGGAGGGCCACGCCTCGGCTGGCTTTCCCACCTTCGGACGACGGCTAATCATTACCCGATGCTAGGAGGTCCTGGTGCGTGTCATTGATCTTCGCAGCGATACGGTAACCCTGCCCACTCCCGAGATGCGCAAGGCCATGGCCGAAGCCGAGGTGGGGGACGACGTCTGGGGTGATGACCCCACTGTCAACCGTCTGGAGGCCATGGCCGCCGAGATGATGGGTAAGGAGGCCGCGGTGTTCATGGCCAGCGGCACCATGAGCAACCTGGTCTCGGTCCTGACCCACTGCCAGCGGGGTGACGAGATCATCATGGGCAGCGAGGCCCATATGTTTCACCACGAGGTAGGGGGTGCTTCCGCCCTGGCCGGCGTTCAAATCCGGCTGGTGCGCAACGACCACCGGGGTATGATGGACCCGGATGAAGTACGGAGCGCCATCCGCGCCCCCAACATCCACAACCCACGGACCGCCCTTCTCTGCATCGAGAACACCCACAACCGCTGCAGCGGCGGCGTGCTTACCCCCGAGGACATGAAGGCCCTGGCCGACGTGGCCCACGAGAACGGCCTGAAGGTGCACCTGGACGGGGCGCGTATCTTCAACGCCGCCGTTTACCTGGGCATCCCCGCTCGGGAGCTGACCAAGCATGTGGACGACGTCTGCTTCTGTATCTCCAAGGGCCTGAGCTGTCCCGTGGGCTCCCTCTTGTGCGGCAGCAAGGAGTTTGTGGCCCGGGCTCGCAAGTGGCGCAAGATGGTGGGTGGCGGCATGCGGCAGGTGGGTATCCTGGCGGCGGCAGGCATCGTGGCTTTGGAGAGCATGATAGACCGCCTGGCGGAGGACCATCAGAACGCTCAAGTGCTGGCCCGCGGTCTGGCCCAGATCCCTGGCATCCACCTGGACCCCAACAACTGCCCCACCAATATCGTCATATTCGAAATAGACGGCTCCGTGCCCCAGTTCATCAAAGCCCTGGCGGACCGGGGTCTCAAGGTCTCCAGCCCGGGGGGCCAGAGGATACGAATGGTGACCCACTACGGTATCACCGGTGAGGACATAGAGGAGGCCCTATCCATAGTGGAGGCGGTGGCCAGGGAGAGGATGCGCGTTGAAGCCCGGTAGCGCCCGCCCCTCCGGCGTGACGCCGGCACCCAGGGGCCGGCGCCGAATGTTCCAGGCCTTTTCCAACCCCCAGTACCGGTGGCTGTGGGCCCACACCCTGCTCAACGCCTCGGGGCGCACCCTGGAGCAGATGTCCACCGGCTGGGCCGCCCTGGAGGTCACCGACTCGGCCTTCTGGGTGGGCATGGCCACGGGCATGCGCGGCATCGGCATGGTCTCCTTCTCCTTAGTGGGTGGGGTCATCGCCGACCGCATAGACCGGCGCAAGCTGCTGGTCTTCATCCAGGGGACCCGCATGCTCCTGGGCTTCGCCCTGGGCGTGCTCTTCCTCACCGACCGTCTGGAGCTGTGGCACCTGCTTCTGGGCTCCCTCATCCAGGGCTTTTTGATGCCCATGAACCTGGCCAGCCGCAACACCCTGACTCTGGACCTGGTAGGCCGGGAAGCCCTGCTCAACGCCATAGCCTTCAACATGGCCGCTTTCAACCTGATGCGTATCATCAGCCCCACGGCGGGTGGCCTGATAATCACCGCCGTGGGCACTGGCGGTGTGTTCTTCTTGATGGGCGCCAGCGATGCCTTGGGGGTCGTCTTCCTCCTTCTCATGGGGAAGCCCCCAAGGTCAGTGCGCAGACGCGAGTCTGTGTGGGCAAATCTTCGGGAGGGCCTGGGGTTTGCAGCCCACCATCGGCCCATACGCTCCCTCCTGACCTTCAGCTTTATCATGGAGACCTTTGCCTTTTCATACCACGCCATGCTGTCCGTCATCGCCCGGGACGTGCTGGAGGTAGGGCCCACAGGGCTGGGGTACCTCATGTCCGCCGGGGGTGTGGGCTCCCTGGTGGGCAGTCTGGTCATGGCCAGCCTGGGCAACTACCGCTCCAAGGGCCGCCTCCTGGTACTAACGGCAGGATTGTTTGGGCTGTTCCTGGTACTCTTTGCTTACTCACCCTGGTTCGGGCTGTCCCTGGCCCTTCTGGCCGTGGCGGGTGCCCTGTCCATGGCCTACGGCACCAGTGTGGACACGTTGCTTCAGACCCTGGCCCCCGATGCCATGCGGGGCCGCGTCATGGGGCTCCAGGCCCTGACGGTGGGCATGTCTCCCTTGGGAGGCCTGTGGGCCGGGGCCATCGCCAGCGTCTCCATCCTGGGGGCACCCTTCGCCGTGGGCCTGGGAGGAGCCATTGCCGCCGTGGGCGCCCTCTTCATGGCCCGTGGGGCCCACCGCCTCAAGGAGCCGGAGCCTGTGCCCGTGGCCTCTGGCGGACCGGAACCTCAGCCGGTCCAAGGCAACGGGGGTTAGTCAAGCCTTACCGGCGGGCGGTACTGTTGGCTTGAGCTGGGTGCTGCCATGCCTCCGTACCCCTTTAGAAGGGGGACCCCAGGGGATCAGGGGATAAAGGGTCTCATTCTGAGCCGGAGACGAAGGACCTGGTGAGGCCTGGGCCACCTCACCTCCGGATTCTTCGGTCGCTCCACTCCCTCAGAAGGGGGCTTCGCCCCCTGGAAGGCTACACTCCTTCATACAGCAGCGGAGAGCAAGGGCCGGGGGCAGATGGTGCACCCACCTTGAGCAAACAGTACCCTCAGCAGGAGACCAAGGCAGGCAAGCCCTATCTAGGGGGCGGGGCTAACTGAAAAAGTTCAGATAGATATGAGACAGTAGGCGTGGAAAAGTAGAAGCAGAAGGGGCCACACTTCTGGGTGAGAATAGACCAGAAAGGAGGTGGCCC
>DAOUBE010000328.1:0-8113 GCA_034432835.1 Dehalococcoidia bacterium
CCTGGACTACAACACCCCAGCCCAGTATCTTACTAAGCACCACCCAGAACTGGTCCCTAAAATAGCCCGACTGTCTCATATGTACTGAACCAGTACAGTCCATTTACAACACAGGGGCTTTGTGGTAAAAGAACCCTGATAAGACTCAGGAGGTATCTCTATGACGCAGAAGTCCCCGGCCATAGACGCCTTGCTGCAAGAGGACCGACGATTCCGCCCCCCAGAGGAGTTTACCCGCAAGGCCAACGTCCAAGACCCCTCCATCTATGATAAAGCCGCCAAGGACCCCGAAGGCTTTTGGGCTGGCCTGGCACAGGAGCTGCACTGGTTCAAGAAGTGGGACAAGGTGCTGGACTGGAAGCCGCCCTTCGCCCAGTGGTTTGTAGGAGGCAAGATCAATGCCTCCTACAACTGTATTGACCGCCACCTCAGCGGCCCCCGGCGCAACAAGGCCGCCATCATCTGGGAGGGGGAGCCGGGCGACTGGAAGGTGTACACCTACTGGGACTTGTACCGCGAGGTCTGCCGCTTCGCCAACGCCATCAAGAGCCTGGGGGTGAAGAAGGGCGACCGAGTCACTATCTACCTGCCCATGATTCCTGAGCTGGCCATCGCCATGCTGGCCTGCGCCCGCATCGGCGCCCCCCACAGCGTGGTCTTCGGGGGCTTCAGCGCCGAGGCCCTCCAGGGCCGCATCAACGACTCCCAGGCCAAGCTCCTCATCACCGCCGATGGCGGCTACCGCCGCGGCAACATCGTCCCCCTGAAGCGCAACGCCGACGAGGCCCTCAAAGGGGCGCCCTCCATCGAGAAGGTGGTGGTGGTCCGCCGCACTGGCAGCGCCGACGACCTGATGGAGCCCGGCCGCGACCTGTGGTGGCACGACGTGGTGAAGGACCAGCCTGCCAAGTGCGACCCCGAGCCCATGGATAGCGAGGACATGCTGTACATCCTCTACACCAGCGGCACCACCGGCAAGCCCAAGGGCGTAGTCCACACCACCGCCGGCTACCTCCTGGGTACTTACGCCACCACCAAGTGGGTCTTCGACCTGAAGGAGGACGACGTTTACTGGTGCACCGCCGATATCGGCTGGGTCACGGGCCACAGCTACGTGGTCTATGGCCCCCTGGCCAACGGCGCTACCTCCGTGATGTACGAGGGCGCCCCCGACTTCCCCGACCGCGACCGCTTCTGGGCCATCGTGGAGAAGTACGGCATAACCATACTCTATACCGCCCCCACGGCCATACGTAGCTTCATGCGCTGGGGAGAGGAGTACCCCAAGCGCCACGATATGTCCACCCTCCGCCTTCTGGGTACCGTGGGGGAGCCCATCAACCCCGAGGCGTGGGTATGGTACTGGCAGAACATCGGTGGCGGGCGGTGCCCCGTGGTGGACACCTGGTGGCAGACGGAGACAGGTATGTTCCTCATTAGTCCCTTGCCGGGGCTGACGGAGGCCAAGCCTGGCTCCGCCACCAAGCCCTTGCCAGGCATCTCCGCCGAGGTGGTGGACGACAGCGGCCACCCGGTGAAGCCCGGCCAAGGAGGGCTCCTGGTCCTCACCAAGCCCTGGCCCGCCATGCTTCGCACCGTCTATGGCGATCCGGACCGCTACGTCAAGCAGTACTGGAGCCGCTTCCCTAATATGTACTTCACCGGCGACGGCGCCAAGAGGGATGAGGACGGCTACTTCTGGATCCTGGGCCGCGTGGACGATGTCATCAAGGTCTCGGCCCACAGGATTAGCACCATGGAGGTGGAGAGCGCGTTGGTGGACCACCGAGCCGTGGCCGAGGCGGCCTGCATCGGCAAGAGCCACGAGGTGAAGGGTGAGGCCGTGGTAGCCTTCGTTACCCTCAAGGAGCAGGTGAGGGCCACGCCGGAGCTGATGAACGAGCTGAAGCAACACGTCGCCAGGAAGATCGGCTCCATCGCCAGGCCTGACGAGATCTACTTCACGGCGGAGCTGCCCAAGACTCGCAGCGGCAAGATCATGCGGCGCCTGCTGCGAGATATCGCCGAGGGCCGCGCCCTGGGGGACACCACCACCCTGGCCGACCCGGCGGTGGTCCAGGCCCTGAAGGAGCGTTATGGCGAGGAGGCGGGGGTGTAGCCCCGCCCCCGATGCTAGGCATCCCGATCCCCGGAGGGCCGGGCCCTTTGTACCAGGGGAGGCTGTGGTGGTGGGACGCGAGATATCGCCCGACACCAGGCCGGTCCCTGGGCGCCCCGATGGGCTGCCCACAACAACCCGCGAGCCAGGAGGGTAGGGATGCCACACTACGTAGTGCTCATCAACTGGACTGAACAGGGGATCAAGAACGTGAGGGAGTCGCCCCAGCGGGCCCAGGCTGTCCAGAAAGCCGTGGAGTCGATGGGGGGCAGGATGGATGTCTTTTACACCCTGGGCACCTATGATATCGTCGCCCTCCTTGATATGCCCTCCGACGAGGACATGGCGTCGGTGATGCTGTCCGTGGGGAGTCTGGGCAACATCCGGACCACCACCCTGAAGGCCTTCACAGTGGAGGAGTTTCGTCAGATAATTAACCGCATGCCGACCGTGGCTATGAGGTGACTCGTAGCTCCGGCCCGCGCGGATAACCGGGGGCGGCGCTGTCCGCTTTAGCCGAGCTACCTGCCCGGGTACCCTGGGTGGGTATTTTGTGTGTTCGCCAATCTACCAATGGAGGAAAGAGGTATGCCCGAACCCTTGAGCCGGGAGGACCTGGAGGCCCTGCGAAGGTGGCCCACTCCCGCTATATCCAACGCCATCGAAAGCTTCAAGATCCGGCCCTTCAACGAGGGCTACATGTCCCCGGACATCAAGTGTATCTTCCCCGACATGGGCTGCATGATAGGCTACGCCGTCACTGCCGTCATCACCGCTGACAGTCCCGAGGGCCGCCGGGTCACCCCCCAGGAGTGGTGGGACGTGGTCCAGAAGGTGCCACCCCCTAGGGTGGTGGTCATCCACGACATCGATAGCCCGGTGCGGGGCTCCTTCTGGGGCGCGGTCCAGGCCAACATCCACAAGGCCTTGGGGTGTGTTGGAGTGGTGACAGATGGCTCAGTCAGGGACCTGGACGAGGTCAAGGCCACGGGCTTCCACCTCTTCTCTAGCTGCGTCACCGTCTCCCACGCCTACGTACATCTGGTGGACGTAGGGGCGCCGGTGAAGGTAGGGGGCGTGGTGGTGAAGCCCGGGGACCTGCTCCAGGGGGACAAGCACGGGGTCATCTCCATCCCCCTGGAGATAGCCCGCGAGATACCCAAGGCTGCCCAGAGGATCGAGGACTGGGAGCGGGTCATCATCAACTACTGCAAGTCCAAAGAGTTCACCGTGGAGGGCCTGAAGGAGCTTTACCGCAAGACCCCCCGGCCGTACTAGACACACTGCCAACGTCGGGCATGCAGAGAGCCCATAGAAAAGGCAAGAGAGCTTATCAACCTCTGCGGTCTCTGCGCTCGTTGCGGTGAAAAAGGTAAAGGGTAAGGAGGTATGATATGCACTACCAACTGGAGCGGACCTACGGGTGCCGCATCTCCGATGCCTGGACCTACCGGGGCCTGAAGACGGCCATCCTGGAGAACGAGCTGCTGCGCATAGTGGTGCTCATAGACAAGGGCGCCGACATCTACCAGTTCGTCCACAAGCCCACCGACGTGGACTTCATGTGGCGCTCGCCCTGGGGTGTCCGCGACCCCTCCAAGTTCCTCCCCACCACAGGCTCGCCCGTGGGTATCTGGATGGACACCTACGAGGGCGGCTGGCAAACGGTCCTTCCCGCGGGCGGCTATGCGGGCAACTACAAGGGCGCCGACCTGGGCCTCCACGCCGAGGTCAACAACATGCCCTGGGACTGCGTCATCACCGAGGACACGCCGGAGCGGGTGAGCATGCGCTGCTGGGTGCGGACCGCCCGCCTACCCTTCTTCTTTGAAAAGACCCTCACCCTCACCAGCGGCTCGGCGGCCCTGGACATCCAGGAGACCCTGGTGAACGAAGGTGAGGAGCCGGCGCACTGTGTCTGGGGCCAGCACATCGCCCTGGGTGCCCCTTTCCTCAGCGAGGACTGTGTCATAGACCTTCCCGGTGGCAAGCTCATCACCCATCCCCAGGAGTACCATCCTAATAACCAGCTCAAGGCGGGCTACGAGGGGCCCTGGCCCATGGCACCTGGCAAGGACGGGGGCCAGATAGACCTCAGCCGGATCCCACCCAAGAGCCTGCGCCGCTACGACATGGCCTACATCACCGACATGCCCGACGGTTGGTACGCCATCACCAACGAGAAGCTGGGGGTGGGCTTCGCCGTCCACTGGCCCAAGGAGGTGTTCAAGTACCTCTGGTTCTGGCAGTCCCTGGGGGGAGGCACGGGCTATCCCTGGTATGGGCGGACCTACAACATTGGCCTGGAGCCCTTCACCAGCTTCAGCAATCAGGGCCTGGAAGGGGCAGTGAAGAACGGGACGGCCCTGGAGGTGCAGCCAGGCCAGAGGGTCAGCGCCTCCATAAAGGCCGTGGCCTACACGGGCAAGCAACGGGTGACGCGGGTGAAGCCAGATGGGACGGTGGTGAGGAGGGGGTAGGGCATGAACTGGACAACTCCACTAGGTTGTTGCTGAAGTAAGGCGCGTGACCAGGTCACTTGGGGAAAGATTTTTCCAGCCGTCGAAGTCTGAAACATTGAGGTTGCACGCTTGGGATGAGTCTTGCGCCTTTCTTGCAAGACGCCATTGACGTCGCATATGGTTCTCCGGTTGACAACGGATGATATTCGTGTAGCTTGAGCCAGGGCTGGTCCAGAAACGTGTGATGGAGGCCATAATGACTTGGCTTTGGGAAGAACCCGAGAAGCGACGCAGACGCAAATCGATCCCGAAGTCCCTCAAGGATCAAGTCTGGTTCAAGTACATAGGTGCAGACAAGGCAGAAGGGAAATGCTACGTTTGTCGGCGGACAATTCATATAACGGACTTTGAACTTGGTCACAATAAGGCCGTAGCAAGAGGTGGTAAAGACAACCTTAATAACCTTAGACCACTATGTAGTACATGTAACAAGTCTATGGGAACTATGTCTATAGAAACGTTCAAGGGAAGGTATTTCAGCGGTGCAAAGAGGGCTTCGGCAGATGTTAGAAAGCGAACTACCAAAGGCGAAAACTCTGAGAAATCAGCAGCCAAGAAGACAACGAGGAAAAGACGTAGAGAGCCTTCTCTAGGGGAGTTCTTCGGCCTTTAGCTTACTAACTCAACAATACTAGTTCGTTTCCCCAACTCTGAGCATGACCCTACCTAAAGCATAGGCTCTCCCCACGTTTTGACCGCAAGAAGCGAATAGACCCTCGGCCCGGGGCGGGCGTATCATAGGGGTGCTGGAGGTGGCAGCCATGGCGGATGCGCTAGCAGTCCAACCCTACTCCCATGACCAGGCCTGCTGGCAGGCGGTGCTCCACCGCGACCCCGCCGCCGAGGGAGCCTTCTACTACGCCGTGCGCACCACGGGCGTCTATTGCCGCCCCACCTGCCCCTCACGCCTTCCCAAGCGCGAGAACGTGGTCTTCTTCGACTCTCCCGACGCCGCCCGGCGGGCGGGCTTCCGGCCCTGCCTCAAGTGCCAGCCCGACGGGGTCAGCGCCCAGAGGCAGACCGTCCAACGCGTCCGGCAGATCCTGGACACCGCGGAGAGAGCTCCCACCCTGGCGGAGCTGGGCCGGGCCGTGGGCCTCAGCCCCTTCCACCTTCAGCGGCTGTTCAAGCGGCTGACGGGCCTCACCCCCAGGCAGTACGTATTGGCGCGGCGGGCGGAGCGGCTCAAGGCCAGGCTCCGGGACGGGGCCAAGGTGGTGGAGGCCATGTACGACGCCGGCTACGGCTCCAGCCGTGCCCTGTACCAGGCTGCAGACAGGCATCTGGGCATGAGGCCCAGCGCCTACAAGCACGGCGGGCGGGGCGAACGCATTACCTACACCATCGTGGACAGCCCCCTGGGCCGGATGCTGCTGGCGGCTACGGAGCGGGGTATCTGCGCCCTGCGCTTCGGCCAGGACCAGGCCATGGTCCAGGAGCTGCGTAAGGAGTTCCCCCTGGCCCATATCGTCCACCACCAGGAGCCCCTTTCGTCCTACGTCGAGGCCGTCCTGGCCCATCTGGAGGGACGCCAGGCCCGGCTGGACCTGCCCTTGGACCTCAAGGCCACGGCCTTCCAGGAGCGGGTGTGGGCGGCCCTGCGGGAGATCCCCTACGGGGAGACCCGGACCTACCGCCAGGTGGCGGAGAGGTTGGGTATGCCCGGGGCCGCCAGGGCCGTGGCCCGGGCTTGCGCCACCAACCCGGTGGCGGTGGTGGTACCCTGCCACCGTGTGGTGGGCAGCAATGGCCAGCTACGGGGCTACCGGTGGGGCCTGGAGCGCAAGGGCAAGCTGTTGGAGCGGGAGAAGAGGGGCCAGGCCGGGGCGGCGCCAGAAGCCGCCAGCGGCTAGCCTAATACCCCATCTGCCGGAGAGAGGCGGTCGTAACCCGGTGCTACTGGCCGAAGGCCAGCCAGAGGTTATTCACCACCGCCATAAGAGCATACATCACGTATAACTGCAGCATGGCGGCGTGGAGAAGCCGCCCCAGCCCAGGAAGGCCGTTCCTAGTCTGGTTCCGCTGTACCAGCGCCATGGCGCCTATCAGGGCCGAGACCTTGGCCACATCCCATAGGAACAGGCCGCCGAATCCCCCCAGCTCCAGGGCTAGCCGGCTGGGCAGGTTGGCCTCGTACAGGCCCGCCTCCCTGGCCACCTCCAGACCCAGGAAGGTGCTCAGGTGGTCCAGGCCCGTCACCAGGGCAACCACTGCCCACAGAGACGGCAGACTGAAAGGCCACAGAAAGCGGGAGACGTCCCGAAAGGTGGAATCCAGGGCAAGAAGGCCCTGGACAAACTTGGCCGCCATGAGAACCCCCTCCTGGTCCTGGCGCTACTGGTGTTCAGGTAGAGTTTCGGTAAAGTATCCTAGACTTTAGTTAAGCCCCAGTGCAGCATGGTAAATACTACCCTGGACTACCCCTGTCCTACCTCCCCGACAGTACAATCCACGGGCCAGGCGAAAGTCCAAAGGTAGGGCAGGCGCCACTGCTCCCTTCGCCCCCTGCCCCTATATGGCCGCCGCGTGCCCGTCCCCACGCGGGTCGGAGCCGGCTATCTTGATGCCCCTCTCCTGGTCCAGGCGGATAAGCTGGACGATGCCCCGGCTCAGCACCCCTCCTGTCAATTCAGTCACGGTGTGGCCCAGGGCCCGCAGGCCCTCCGCCGTCTCCTGGGGAAAGCCGGCCTCCAGCTCCACGCGCACGGGCTCCTGGAGGGTGGCCGGGTCCGTCCCTGGCATACTGGACCATCGGGGCGACTCCACCACCTCTTGGACACCCAGCTTGAAGTCGATGAGGCCCGTGATCATCTGGACGCCGCACTGGGTCTGGAAATCGCCGCCGGGGGTGCCTCCCACCAGCCACGGTTTCCCCTGGTGGAACACCATGTAGCAGTTCAGGGTGTGCATGGTCCGCTTCCCTGGGGCCACGATGTTAGGATGCCCCGGCTGGAGGGTGAAGCCTCTACCTGCCCGGTTGTTCAGCAGTATGCCCGTGTCCCCGGCCACAAAGTCCGAGCCCCAGGCCTTGGACAGGCTGTGGATGAAGGACACAGCGTTGCCCTGGGCGTCGGCCACGCAGAAGTAGCTGGTATCGCCGTCGGCCTCCACCAGGCCCCCCTTGGGCACCTCCCGCGAGGCTTGCTGGGGGTCGATGGCCTGCCGACGCCGGGCGGCGTAATCCTTGGACAGCAGCTCCTCTACGGGAAAGCGCACAAAGTTGGGGTCTCCGGCGTAGGCGTTGCGGTCGGCGAAGGCCAGCTTCTTGGCCTCCACCATCAGGTGCACCGCCTGGGCGCTGTTATGCCCCAGGGACGCCAGGTCGAACCCCTCCAGGATGTTGAGCATCTCCAGCAGCATGAACCCCTGGGAGGGCGGCCGGTTCTGGAACACGGTGTAGCCGCGGTAGGTGGTGGAAAGGGGTTGGTACACCTCGGTCTTGTGGGCGGCGAAGTCCTCCAGGGTGAACAGG
>DAOUBE010000329.1:0-6702 GCA_034432835.1 Dehalococcoidia bacterium
AGGGCAGGTGACCAACTACGAGCGCCTGGTCCTGGAGATTTGGACCGACGGCACGGTGACTCCTCTGGACGCCCTGAAGAAGGCTGCGGACATCCTGGTGCAGCGCTTCTACCTCTTTACAACGGTGGGCAGGGCAGGACAGCCCCAGGGAGACCGGCCCCCCACGGCCAAGGTCATCCCGCCGGATATCTACCAGATGCCCATCGAGAAGCTGGAGCTGTCGCCCAGGACTCTGAACTGCCTGAAGCGCGCCCACATTACCAAAGTGGGCCAGATCCTGGAGATGGACAAAGAGGACCTGTTCAAGATACGCAACTTCGGGGAGAAGTCCCTGTCGGAGCTGTACTCCAGACTCCGGGCCAACAACCTGCTACCCCCTGAGGAGGCCGAGGCCCTGGAGAACGGGCAGAGGGCCGAGCCCGAAGAGCAGGAAGACGAGTAATGGGCCATGGAACATCGTGTTAAAGGTAGCAAGCTAGGAAGGGTCAAGGACCAGCGGGTGGCCTTGCTGCGCTCCCTGGTGGCGGAGCTGGTGAAGCACGAGCGCATAACCACCACGGAGGCCAAGGCCAAGGAGGCACGCCGCGTGGCTGAGCAACTCATCACCTACGGCAAGAAGGCGGCCCTGGCCCAGGGCCTCTCCCTGCAGGGAGGCCAGGCCAGCAGCAACTCCAGGGCCCTGCACTACCGCAGGCTGGCCCTTTCGGAGCTGCCCAACGAGGAGGCCGTGAAAAAGGTGTTCGAGAACCTGGCCCAGCGGTACGCCCAGCGCCCGGGGGGCTACACCCGCATGGTCAAGGTCGGGACCCGCAAGGGAGACGCCGCACCCGTGGTGGTGCTGGAGTTGGTCCCTTAGGGGCCCACTGCCAGGTTTGGAGCACCAGGACAGACCCGTCCGGAAGTTGGCCCTGGTCCTGGAGTACGACGGCACGCGCTATCATGGGTTCCAGCGCCAGGCCAACGCTCCAACGGTGCAGGGCCAGGTTGAGGAGGCCATAACAAGGTTCACGGGGCAGAAAGTAAGGACCAAAGGTGCCAGCCGCACCGACGCCGGCGCCCACGCCACCGGCCAGGTGGTAACAGTGGCCACGGAGGCCCCCTACCCACCGGAGACTTGGGTCAGGGCACTGAACGCCCTTCTGCCAGAGGATATCAAGGTCACGGCAGCCTACCAAGTCCCCCTGAGCTTCGACGCCAGGAGGCACGCCACCAGCCGGACCTACCGGTACTTGATTCTCAACCGTCCCACGCCCTCGCCCCTGCGGCGGTGGACGACCCACTGGGTACCCGGCTGGCTGGATGTGGAGGCCATGGCCAGGGCCTCTCGGCACCTGATAGGGACGCGGGACTTTGCCAGGTTCACGGTACCAAGCTATCATAAGAGTACGGTACGCAGGCTAGATAGATGGGACATATGGAGAGAGGAAGATCTGGTGGTGCAGGAGCTAGAGGCCAACGCCTTCCTGCCTCAGCAGGTGCGCCGCATGGCGGCTATGCTGGTGGAGGTGGGCAGAGGCCTCCTGCCCGAATCAGCCCTTCTGGACTTTGCCGAGGGCCGGTGGGATCTCCCAACGCCTCCCATCCTGCCTGCCCAGGGGCTTTGCCTGCTAAGGGTGAACTATCCAGACTTTCCTCCAGGCTCGGGAGACAGCCATGATGCGTAATAGGACTTACTTTGCTAAACCTTCGGAAGTGAAACAGGAGTGGCACGTCATAGACGCCAGCGGCCAGGTGCTGGGAAGGCTGGCGTCCCGCGTGGCTACCATACTCCAGGGGAAGCACAAGCCCACCTACACTGCCCACATACCCACCGGTGATTACGTGGTGGTGCTCAACGCCTCCAAGGTCCGGGTGACGGGCAAGAAGCTCACCGATAAGATTTACTACCGCCACAGCGGCTACATCGGCGGCCTCAAGTCGGATAACCTGAGGGACATGCTGGCCAAGCACCCCGAGCGGGTGGTGGAGCTGGCCGTGAAGGGTATGCTCCCCACCAACAAGCAGGGCCGCAACATGCTGAAGCGGCTGAAGGTGTACGCAGGTGGGGAGAACCCCCACCAGGCCCAGGCCACCACCCCGGCAGGAAAGGAACGGTAAGCCATGGTACAGCAGGCAGCACGGCAGCAGTACTACATAGGCGTGGGCAAGCGGAAGACCGCCATAGCCAGGGTCAAGCTCTTCCCCAACAGCGGCGCCCAGGCCCAGGTCTCCATCAACGGTAAGGAGCTGGAGGCCGCCTTCGGGTGGGAGCCCTGGCGCAACCTGATATACCAGCCCCTGCGCATAACCAATAGCCAGGGGAAGTTCAACGTGGTAGCAACAGTGGAGGGAGGCGGAGTATCGGCCCAGGCCCAGGCCCTGGCGGCCGGCGTGGCCAACGCCCTGGTGGAGTATGACGCCACCCTGAACAGCGCCCTCAGGAAGGCAGGCTTCATCACCAGGGATGCCCGGGTCAAGGAGTCCAAGAAGTACGGACTGAAGCGGGCCCGCCGCGCTCCCCAGTACACCAAGCGCTAACCCCAACTTATTGGGAAGCACACAGGCCCTCCCGCTCCAAGCTGGGAGGGCCTGTTGTTATGTCGTCTTGTGCAGCGGAAGCTAGGCCGCCCGCCTTGTGTCTCGCCCTGGCTAGGCTATCCCATGATCCGCTCCAGCCAGCCTATGGCGTAGTAGCTGCCCACGGCCAGCATGATGGTCTTGATCACCTTGCCCGGGCACACCCACAGCAGGTAGCGGTGCAGCGGGTAGTGGATGGTGCCTGCGTAGATACTTGCTATGTCGAAGGGTAAAGGCAAGGCGGCAAACACGAAGAGCACCGGGCCTACCCACCGGCCTTCGGACCGCAACAGCAGCCGCTGTAACAGCCCGGTGCCAGCCATGGCACTGCGTCCCGTCCGGCCCAGAAAGTAGCTCGTCGTCTCCCCGATGGTCGCCCCCAGACCACCAACAATACCCACCAGCACCGGGTTGAGAGCCTGTGTACTGGCTGCCAGTACAGCGTAACCCACCGATGGCAGAATAATGGTAGCGCTGTTGATGATCATAACCACGAACACACCCAAGTAGCCCCATCTGCCCAGGGCACTTACGGGCTCGCGCAGCTCCAGGGCCAGCAGGGCGAGCCCCAGGGAGAACAGCAGCATCCCAAGGAAGGGGAGCAGCCGCCAGTAGTTTATCCTGGTTATGGTCCGCGTTAGCTGATGCACTGTCTTTCAATTATAAGGCCACCGATACCTCCCCGATATGAACGTTAGTCCTGGGTTTTCTCTGGTCACGGTCTTATGTCCAAGAGCCCGCCCTGACCCAGCAAGCACGTCCCCGTGTTAGAATGGGACTGGTCCCACCAACACCATGGGCAAGGGGGACCGGACCATGAAGATACTGGCTATTGACATCGGCACGGGGACGCAGGACATACTGCTCTTCGACTCCACCACTACCATTGAGAACTGCTTCAAGATGGTCATGCCGGCCCCCACGGTCATCGCCGCCGGCCGCATCCGCCAGGCGACCCGGGCCCGCAAGCCCCTGGCCCTGACCGGCACCAACATGGGTGGCGGGCCGGTGACGGGCGCCATGCGAGACCACGTTAAGGCCGGCCTGCCCGTCTTCGCCACCGTGGAGGCAGCCACCACCTTCGACGATGACATGGAGGTGGTGAAGGGCATGGGTGTCACCCTGGTGAGCGAGGACGAGCTCCGGCGCATGGCCGGGGCCCACTGTGTGGTGCTCAAAGACCTGGACCTGGAGATGATAGGTCGCGCCCTGGGCGCCTTCGGTGTGCCCTTGGACTGGGACGCCCTAGCAGTGGCCGTCTTCGACCACGGGAACGCCCCGCCACGATACAGCGACCGCCGCTTCCGCTTCGACCACCTGCGCCGCCAGGTTACCCAGGGTACTCGGGACGTGTCGTCCTTCTGCTACCTGGCCCACGAAGTCCCCGAGTACATGACCCGCATGCGGGCCGTGGTGCAGACGGCGGGGGAGGGGGTGCCTCTGCTGATGATGGATACAGCCGAGGCCGCCGTGCTGGGCTCTCTAGAGGACCGTAACGTGGCCAGGCACCTCTGCAAGGTGGTGGCCAACCTGGGTAACGAGCACACCCTGGCCTTCCACCTCCACGGCTCCACCATCCTGGGCCTCTTTGAACATCACACCCACCTGCTGGACAGGCATAGGCTGGAGGAGTACATCCGCAGGCTGGCCAGGGGCGACCTGGACGGCGAGGCCATCTGGCGGGACCAGGGCCACGGTGCCATAGTGCTGGAAGGTGGTGAGGAGCTGGGGTTCCTTTCGGTGACGGGGCCCCAACGGTCCATGCTCTATGGGTCGGCCTTGGACGCCTACTTCGCCACTCCCCACGGGGACATGATGATGGCCGGCTGCTTCGGCCTGGTGCGGGCCTGGGCTGTCAAGCACCAGCCCTGGCGGGAGGAGATAAGCCAGGCCCTGGAGGAGGGGCCGTGAGGCAGTCCCTTCAAAGGAAGACTGTGTAACTCTCCCCCTCTCAGCAGGCGGCAGATTCGCCGGCCCAGCCACCGCGATACCTCCCACCACAAGCTCGAGTCCATCAGCAGTGGCAAGCCCGCTTTCTGTCCAATCTCTTGTGCTACGCGGCGTTGACCCCACCAAGGACGACCTTTGATGATATACACCAACGGGGCAACAGCGGGCGGGCCAAGGCTGGCTATTGCCCCCAAAGCCCCGAGCTGTGCCATACCAGGCTGGAGCAGGGAGCATCAGCAATGGACCACTGGGTATTGGCCTTCTTTAACCAGTTTGCTCAGAGGTGGCAGGTACTGGACCAGTTCATAGCCATGCTCTGCGCCAACGAGCTTCTCAAGTTCGGGCTGGGCGTGGTGGTCCTGTGGTCCCTGTGGTTCACCGCCGAGTCCCAGGACGGGGGCAGCAGGACCAGGAAGACCCTTCTGGCCACGGTCATCGCCGCGGTGGGCACCCTTTTCCTCACCCGGGGGCTGGCCTCCGCCCTTCCCTTCCGCCCCCGGCCCATGCACGACCCGGCGCTGGACTTTGTACTGCCCTATGGGATGAAGCTGGCCACCCTGGACGGGTGGAGCTCCTTCCCCAGCGACCACGCGGCCCTGGCCTTCGGCCTGGCGACGGGCCTATTCTTCATCTCCCGGCCCCTGGGGCTAGCAGCGGGCCTCTACGCCCTGTTGGTGATATCCCTCCCCAGGGTGTACGCGGGCCTGCATTACCCCTCGGACATCCTGGGCGGCGCCTTGCTGGGCATCTTGTGCGTCGCCCTGGCCAACCTGGCCTGGGTAAGGGAGCGGGTCACCAGCCCTCTGTTGGCCTGGATGGAGAGGCAGCCCCTCTCCTTCTACGGGGTGTTCTTCTTCCTGACCCTTCAGATCGCCACCATGTTCAACAGCAGCCGGGCCCTTCCTGAGCTGCTGTCCAACCTCCACTGAGCCGGGGCCGGCCTAGAGCACCTGCTCTACGTACCGCAGGTTGTCCGGCGACGGCTTCAACTCCCCCGACTCCACCCTGAGCATGAGCTCCACCACGGCCTGGTTGGCTGGCGTGGGGACGCCCACCTGCCGCCCCTTTTCCACTACTAAGCCGTTGAGGAACTCCACCTCCGTCTTGCGGCCCTTCATCACGTCCTGGGCCAGGGACGGATAGCCGATGTTCTGGTTGTTCTCCGGGCGGAGCATCCTGCCCTCCAGCTCTTCCATCTTGGCGCCGTCGGTCAGGGCGTCCACCCAGGTCTGGGCTGGAACGCCGCCGATAGACTCCACGCTGACGCCCCAGGCCGTCCCCACCTGGACGGTCTCGGCGGCCAGGCGCACCTGGAGCCGCCGGGCCCTGGGGTCCTGCCGGGACTCGGTGGCCTTTAGGCCGGTGAACCCGGCCAGGGCGTTGCCCATGCAGTTGAGGGCCAGCTTGGCCCAGCGCTCGCCCCAGAGGTTGGTGGTGGTCTTGGTGGGGCCAACGGCGCTCATCACCTGGGCCAGGGCCTGGAGTCGGGGCGTCACCACACCGCTGGGCTCGCCCAGGGCGAAGGCGGGGCGTGTGGCGGGGCTGGTGCGCATGGCATGGCCCGGCTCGTACATGGCTGCGCCCAGGGTGATGACACAGCCCACCACCCGTGACCATCCCAACACGGCGGCGATGCGTTCATCGTTGATGCTGTTTTGGGCCGACACCACGTAGCCCCTGGGCGATAGGTAAGCCTCGATGAGTCTGGCCGACCAGTCGGTGTCGTAGGACTTGACGGCCAGGATAACAGTATCGAACTGCTCTCGGCTACCCGTCAGGTCACACAGGTGAAGGGCCCGCGGCCGGACAGTGAACTCCCCCTCCATGGCCGTGACAGTAAGGCCCCGACTTCGTATGGTCTCGATGTTTTCCGGCCACTGGTCAATGAGGACCACCTGGTGCCCGGCCCGGGCCAGGTACCCTCCTATGACTCCGCCTATGCCACCCACACCGAAGATCGCCAGCTTTCCAGCCATGGTATCACCTCCTGCAAGGTCTTGTGGCCGCCCGGTCCCTGTCAACGTAAGGCCTGACGCCGCCGCCCTCTGTGGTGCCGGGAACGGCGTACTGCCCTGGCTCCTGCCTGGCAGTACGCCCCCGACGGTAACTGGAGGCCACAGCCCTGCCCGACAGAAGGGGTTGGAGTTTATCCCACGCCGGCGGGGAGGGCACCCAGTTCCAACGGGGGGGGGGGGG
>DAOUBE010000330.1:0-6844 GCA_034432835.1 Dehalococcoidia bacterium
CTGAGTCACCTTGCTCCTTTCATCTAGCCTGCGCTCAAAGTCCTCCAGGTCTGGCGTTGGTCATCGGGGGGGCTGGTCAGTGGGGTTGACCCGTATGTGGAACCTAGGGGAATGTGGAAACTTATACTTCACTCTCCGAATTCATGGTCAATAGATTTCCACTACAAATTTCTTTCTAGATTTTGTAATATGCCTACAACGACGGGCAGACGGATGAGCCTCACCGGCCTTGGAGCGCCAAGAACGTAGGGGGTCCAGCGTGAACAGCGACGAGATGTTTCCGGGTCAGGAGATAGAGTCCGCCAGGTTGCCTAGTATCCTGAAGTATGTGGGGGTCTCCAGGGAGAACATCGCTGCTGAGATAGGTGTGAGCATAAATAGCCTAAACAACTGGTGCTCAGGCCGTGCCCATATCAAGCTGGAGCACCTCAGCCGTCTTGCCCTGGCGCTGCGTGACCGTGGCGCACCCGTGGACCTCCTGTCAGGTTTCCTGGCTGCTGAGCTGGTCTGCGACGGTATGGCGCCGGAGGCCGTGGGCTTCATCAACAAGGCCGACAAGAGGCTGGAGGCGCACCCTTACCTGGTCCTGGGTTTCTAATCTTTACAGCGGGTTCTACGAGCCCATCACCCTTGGTGTTTACGATGCCATGAGGAAAATGGGCATAAGGGACGTGGCGTACCTGGATACCTGCGGCAGTGAAGAGGTGCTGGACTTCTACATAAGCGTCGCCCTGCGGTCTCCCTTGCGCGGTGTCATCATTGTGGGGCTGCGCATGGATGAGCATGAGCTTCAGAAGGTGTCCGAGATGGCCTCTCAGCTAACGACCCGCCATATACCCTGCGTGTTCGTCTCTGCTGGGCTGGACCTGCTGCCTCCCCTGACTGGCATGGTGCGGCCCGACGCCTACAGCGCGGCAGCCATAGCGACCCAGACCCTTCTGGGCCGCGGTCACCGGAACATAGTTGCCCTGGCGCTGACGCCCTGGCCGGGGCAGAGGACCAGCCTCAGGGGATACCACGAGACCATGCAATCCTACGGCCGGGCCGGCTCCGTCGTGTGGGCCCGGGCATCCAACAGCGGCCCGGTATCCTCTGCCTTTGGGGACGTGATGGACCTACAGCAGGCGGCGGACTTGGTGGCGTCGGACCCGGAGGTCACGGCCCTGCTGGCCCTTTCGTCGTCTTTCTGCAAGGCGGTGCTGCGAGCCCTCCATAGCCGGGGCCGGGTTCCCGGTAGGGACGTCTCCCTTATAGCCCTGGGCTGCTGGGACTGGATGCACAACGTGGCTACCCCACCGGTCACCCACGTGGCCTTGCCTTACCACGAAGCTGGCCGGCAGGCGGCTTATCTGCTCATGGCCCTGGCCACCAGGAGACTCTCCCCCCAGGAGCGGTGGGTTACGGTGCCCCTTCCCGACAAGGCGCTCCACGCCGGCCCCGAAGGCACGCTGACCAGCATATCCCTTGACAACCAGGTGAAGTCCGCAGGTATCTGACGGCTGATGCGGCGGTGCCGTGAGAACAGGGAGTTTACCCTAGAGCTGGCGAAGGCGAGGGTCGAGCGGTCCCGGAACCAGTCGCCTATGAAGTTCATGCTCATAACAATGAGGAAGATGGCAAAACCGTGGAACTAGGAGGTGTAGAACTAGATGGCTGAAGACCGGTCACGAATCGTGTCCTTTGAAAGGTTCAAACGAGGCATCCAGATGCTTATGGATTCTGGAGAGGACAGCCTCTTCATCTGGTACTCCTACGGCGAGTCCTGGGACCGCAGCCCTGTGACCGTGGATGTCCACATGCACCCCGAGGAGGATGAGGGCATTGTGATCTTTGAGGGGGAGGGCTATTTCCTTCACGGCCCTACCCCAGAGACGGTGGTCAAAAGCCCCTTCAAGGGGCCCTGCTTCCTGTTCATGCCCGCCAATATCTACCACAGGGTGGTGATAACCAGCGAGGGCTCCAGGGAGAGTGTCCTGACTTACTCCAAGAACGGCTCCATCATCCGTCCCTTCGAGAAGGCTATCGCCAGCGCCAAGCGGGCCAAGGTGGTGCTGGCCGACCTCAAGGAGGTGCCTCTCACCGAGCCCTCTCGCGAGTACAGGCCCAGATAACGGCTTGGCCCCAGGGCCTTGCTTCATAGGGGGCTCCTGGGTCGCCGTACCGATACATCGCTGAGGAGGAAACACTATCATGAAGGTGCTTTTGGTGGGGGGTCGGGGCATGTGGGCTCTTTTGTCACCCCTTACCTGAGGAAGAAGTACGAGCTCCGGGTGTTGGACCTCCGCCCGCCCAAACATCCGGGCATCGAGTACGTGGAGGGCTCCATCACCGACCCCCAGGCCCTCCAGCGCGCCCTGGAGGGTATGGACACCTTTATCAACATGGTGATGAAGAACCCCACGGGTGGAAGGGAAGCTACCCTGGAGGATATTGTCAACAACTACCAGGTGAACACCCTGGGGCTGCACTTGCTCCTTTACACCGCCAAGAACCTGTGCATCAAGCGGGGAGTGCACACCAGCACCACCACCGTCCACGACCGTCCCCGTAGCTGGTACTTCTCCATGGAGGAGGAAGTACCACTGTACAATTCGGGAGTGTACGGGCTGACCAAAGGGTTCGGGGAGCTCATCTGCCGCTACTTCTGCCGCGAGTTCGATATGAACATTATCGCCCTACGCATCACTGGCCCCAGGACCCGGGAGCAGTGGCTGGCAGAGTTTCCCAGGCCCAAGCCCATACCCAACGGCGGGCACTTGTGGCCCGCGGACGAGGAGGACCTGGCCAACGCCTACATGGCTGCCTTGGAAGCGGTGCAGGTGGGCCACGGCCGCTTCGACGCCATCTATATCGCTGGGGACGTCAAAGAGCAGGAGATCAACCTCACCAAGGCCCGTCGCATTCTGGGCTGGGAGCCACGAACGCACCTTAAGGTGCCTCCCGAGGCCTTCCCTCCTGCACCGGAGCGGTCGTCCTAGCCCTCCACTCTACTAGTGCGCCGTCGCAGGTGTCCACAACCTTCAGCTCGGGGCCAAGGATGATGGCTGTCACGCCTGATGCAGGGTGCGGCCTGGGCCGTGGCTTGGCCCTGGACCCTTCTCTTTGGGTGCCCAAGATGGGTTGCCACCCTTCCCACCCATAGGGTAGGGCGAGCCCCTTGACTCTCCCTTGGCTTCCCTCAGGGCTATGGCTCACCAGGGCAGGCTCTGACAGGGTGCACCCTGCACCCACTTTCGCGCACCCATGAAGGATTGTGGTTGGTCCCACCCACCCTCCCTCGGGGCCTTCTAGGGGGTTCCCAGCACCCCTAGCAGGGGACTGTGTCAGCTACACCCCTGAGTGTCGGGCTACCCACCGTGCCTACCCCCTGAGGGTACTTGTTTGCTTGGCCTTGGTATCCTGTTGGGGCGCTGTTTATTCCAGGCGGGTGTCCTCCTCTGGCCCTCGCCCTGGGCCTGGGGCCGAAGGGTCATCTGAGGGAGCCTGGCGACGGAAGGATACGGAGGGGAGGTGGCCCAGCCCTACCTGGTTCCTCGCCCTTGTACCAAGGGCTCACAATGACCCTTTATCCCCTGATCCCCTGGGGTCCCCCTTTCTCTGAAGGTACGGAGGCATGGCAGCACCCAGCTCAAGCCAGCAGAACTACCATAAGTGTTGCGTTATGATATGCATTGACGCTATGCTATAATACCCTCTCTTTCCCATGGCCAGCCTTTCACGGACCGGCCTGCGCCCTCGGATACACAAACCTGTGTGCCTTTGGAGTTGAGGAGTCGCCAGAAAGATGGATGACACAACGTGGCATGTGCGGGTCTCTTCTGAAGGCAAGGATTCTTCCAGCGTGTACGTTCGCCGGCACCGGTTCGACGTTGGCGCCCCCCTTGCCTTCGACCTGGAGCACCGGCGTGTCACCGCCCTGGAGTACCTGCTGGGAGCCCTAGGGGCCGACCTGGCAGGCACCTTCCACATGGTGGCCCGCCGACGCAGGCTCCCGGTGGACAACGTGGAGGTCACCCTATCCGGTGCGCTGAACAACCCCCTGACCTACCTGGCCGTGGTGGGTGAAGCGGGGCACCCTGGCCTCCATCGGGTCAAGGCAAAGGTCTATGTGAGCACCAGCGCGCCAGAGGAGGAGGTCCAGGGGGTGTGGGTGGAAACACTGGCTACGTCTCCTCTGGTGTGCACCCTGAAGAAGGCAGCACAACTTGACATAACGCTGCAGGTTATACCCTAACCTTAATACACCTGCCAAGGAGCGGACGGCGTGTATAGGTTAACGGCCGATCAGCAAGCGATAGTGGATAGGGTCAGAAAGATCGCGGACCAGGTCATTGGGCCGGCGGCATCCAGGGTTGACTGGGAGGGGGCATTCCCCAAGGAGTCGGTGGCCGCCCTGGGCCGCGAGGGCTTTCTTGGTCTAACCATAGCCCCAGAGTTTGGCGGCATGGGCCAGGGCCCCAGGGTTATGTGCGCCGTCCTGGACGAGGTGGCCCAGCGCTGCGCCTCCACAGCCATGGTGTACCTGATGCACCTGGCCGCCGTGGCCGTTTACAGCCAGGTGCCCCACAAGATGGAAAGGTACCTCAGAGCCGCCGCCACGGGCAGCCACCTTGGCACCCTGGCCTTCAGCGAGTTCGGCTCCCGCAGCCACTTCTGGGTACCTGTCAGCAGGGAGCAGCGCAGCAACGGCCGCGTTGCCCTCAAGGCGGCCAAGTCCTTTGTCACCTCGGCCGGCCGCGCCGACGGCTATGTGGTATCCACCGCCTGGTCCGACGCCAAGAAGCCCGTGGACAACATGGTTTATCTGGTGCTTCGGGAGGACCCGGGCCTGCACGTGGCTGGCCCCTGGAACGGGTTGGGGCTGCGGGGCAACCTCAGTGCCCCCATGCGCCTGGATAACGTGCAGGTTGGCGAGGAGCGGGCGCTGTGCGAGCCCGGGAAAGGGCTGGAGGTCATGTTAAATACCGTCCTGCCCGTCTTTAACCTGGGCTGCGCGGCCATATCCATCGGCATCGCCGAGGCGGCGGTACAGGGTACCCAGAGGCACCTCACCACCAATCGCTTCCAGTACCTTAACACCACCCTGGCCGACCTTCCCAATGAGCGGGCGCGCCTTGCCCAGATGCGCATCGAAACGGACAGGGCCCGAGCCCACTTGGCCAGCGCCATCGACGCCGTGGAGAGCCCAGGGCCTTCGACACTGCTAATGGTGCTGGAGTCCAAGGCCGCCGCCGAGGCAGCGGTCCAGGTCACCGACCTGGCCCTCCGCGCCTGCGGCGGGACGGGGTTCAGCAAGAACCTGGGCCTGGAGCGCCTCTTCCGCGACGCCAGGGCCGCCCTGGTCATGGCCCCCACCACCGATGTGCTTCACGACTTCATCGGCCGCGCCTTGTGTGGCATGGAGGTGTTCTGATGACCAAGCCCTTGGTGGTGGGCGCCGTCCTCTACACTCCCAAGGTATCGGTCATCTGGGAGATCATGCAGGAGTTCTTCGAGGAGGAAGGCTGCCCCATGGACGTGGTCTTCTTCGCCACCTACCGGCTCCAGGTGGAGGCGCTGCTCCAGGGGCAAATCGATATCGCCTGGAACTCGCCCCTGGCCTGGCTGGAGGCCCAGCACCGCTCTGGCGGACGGTGCCGCGCCATCGCCATGAGGGACACCGACCGGGACCGCGTCTCCCACCTGGTGGTAAAGAAGGACAGCGGCATCGGGGCCATCCGAGACCTGCGGGGGCGCACCATCGCCACCGGAGCCAAGGACTCACCCCAGGCTACCCTCATCCCCCTGGCATTCCTCCAGCGCCACGGGCTGGAGCCGGGCCGGGACTTCCAGGTGAAACGCTTCGACGTGCTGGTAGGCAAGCACGGAGACCACATAGGGGGCGAGCTGGAGGCCTTCCGGTGTCTGGAGCGCGGCGAGGCCGATGCCTCGGCCATGCTGGACTTGAACTGGGAGCGATGGACCCAAGATGGCACCATCGATCCCGCCAGGTACCGTACCCTGGCCACCACCGACAGGTTCGACCACTGTGTGTTCACCGTCCGCCAGGAATTCCCCAAGGACCTGGAGAGGCGGTGGCTAGAGGTGTTGTTCTCCATGAGCTACGACAACCCCAGACACCGGGAGATGATGGACCTGGAGGGCCTCAAGCGATGGCTGCCGGCACGCACCACTGGCTTCGGGCTGCTGACTGAGGCCGTGACACGTCAGGGGTTCTTCCAGGAGTCTAGGGCTTGAAGGGCCTACCTCTCTTCCCCGTCACCACCGTCGGAAGCTGGCCCCGGCCAAGGGAGCTGCTCCAGGCCCAGCGGCTGAGACGCCAGAGCAGGCTCAGCGACCAGGAGTTCCAGCAGGTTGCCGATAGAGCTGTCCTGGAGGCGCTGCGGCTTCAGGAAGAGGCGGGGGTGGACGTGGTCACCGACGGCGAGCAGCGGCGGGACAACTTCTTCTCCTTTGTGGCCGAGAGTCTGGAAGGGGTCACCCTTATGACCCTGGCGGAGATGCTGGACTTTGTGGAGGACAAGGCAGGCTTCGAACGCATCCTCCAGACTCTGGATGTACCCGCCTATGCCATCAGCAACGCCACCTGTGTGGACAAGGTCCGCCGCCGCCAGCCTCTGGCGGTCCAAGAGCTAAGATTCCTAAAGCAGCACACCCAGCGACGGGTCAAGGTTCCCCTTCCGGGCCCCTATCTCCTGACCCGCGCCATGTACGTACCCTCCCTGTCCCGCCAAGCCTATCCCACCAAGGAAGACCTGGGGGAGGATGTGGTGCAGGTGCTGCGGGAGGAGATGGAGGCGCTGGTGGCCGAGGGTGTTGATTTTATTCAGCTAGACGAGCCTGT
>DAOUBE010000331.1:0-6426 GCA_034432835.1 Dehalococcoidia bacterium
ATCTGCGCATCGCTCCCAATGTCCAGGTAGTGGTGCAACCCGGGACCGTAGTCAAGTTCACCCCTGGGGCTCGGATCATCGTCGAAGATGCCGGGGCTCTAGAGGCATCAGCCACCGCTAGTCAGTCCACGGTGTTCACCGCCCTGGCCGACGATGAGGCCGGGGGCGATACTAACCTGGATGGCTCCCGGTCAATGCCAAGGGCTGGCGACTGGGGCGGCATCATCACCCAGGGGGCTGGGCGGCTGAGACTGTCCGGCCCGGTGGCCCTGCGGTACGGCACCCTGGTGCACAGCGGCACCCTGGAAGCCAGCGAGACCTGGCCGGGAGACTTCGTTCACTGGGTCCCCGCGGACCTGGTCGTTCCCCAGGGCGTGACCGTCACGGTCCAGCCTGGGGCCATCATCAAGCTGGGCACCCACCGCAGTATAGAGGTGCAGTCAGGCGGGAAGCTGCTGGCCCAGGGGACGACAGCCCAGCCCATTATCTTCACCTCGTGGTTGGACGACTCGGTGGGGGGTGACACCAACCGAGATGGCAACGGTACAGAGCCCAGCCCAGGCGATTGGAGGTGGCTGCACGTGCACTACGGAGAGGCTGTCTTGGACCATACCATCATACGCTATGGCGGTGGCACCGCTTCCGGGAACTGGGACGGCACAGGAGCCGTGCGCACCACGGGCAGTGCCTCCCTCACCGTCGCCAACAGCTTTATCCAGGACGCGTTTTTTGATGGCTTGCTGGCCTGGGGCGGGCAGACCCGAGTTGTCAACACAGTGGTGTCCGGTGCCGAGCGCGGTATCAGCGCTCACCCCGAATCCAGGGTGGAGGTGATCAATAGCACCCTGGACGATAACCGCATCGGGCTGCTGGTCCACGGCGGCACCCTCACGGTGGCCAACACCATCGTGTCCAACAGCCTGGAGGCAGGCATCCAGTTCGACTTCGGCACCTTGGAATCGGTGCGCTACACCAACGTCTGGTCCCCCCAAGGCTCCGGCTCCGTCAATTACGTCAACACCACGGACTTGACCGGGGCCAACGGCAACATCTCGGCAGATCCCAGGTACAAGAATCGCGCCCAGGGCAACTATCGCCTGGGCTACCGTTCTCCCGCCATCGACGCCGCCGACGGGGCCCTGGCACCTCGGACAGACCTGATGGGCGCCCCACGGTACGATGACCCCCGCACCCCCAACACCGGTACCCTCGCGGCCGGCGGCGCCTATGCCGACATGGGTGCCTACGAGTTCGTGGAGACGGCAGAGTCGGACGTGGACCTGGTGGTGACTTCGGTCCACGGCCCCGGCCAGGTTACGGCGGGGGAGACGGTGACGGTGCGGTGGACAGTGCTGAACCGGGGCACCGGGCTGGCCCTGGGCCCCTGGCACGACTCCATCTACCTGGTGCCAGTTACAGGTGGTGAGCCCGTCCTGGCGGGGGAGGTGCTGGTGGGCCAGGGAGCAGAGCTGGGGCCTGGTGCTACCTTTACCGCCTCAACAAAGGTGAGGGTGCCAGGGAGCACTGTGGGAGACCACCTGTGGCAGGTGGTAGCCAATACCGACGGGGACATCTTTGAAGGTAAAAACCAGGAGAACAACGCCCGCCTCTCCTCCGAGACCGTGGTCCTGGACCTGCCAGAGCTGGTGGTGGGTGGCGAGGATAAAGGCCGCTTTACCCAACCTGGGGAGGCCCGGTGGTACAAGCTTACCCCCGCTGGAGGCCAGGACGTGGTAGTGTCCCTGGACCTGGAGGGTAGCTCCGGAGTCACGGAGCTCTACATTGGAAGGGGGTACGTACCCTCGGCCCAGCGCTTCGAGGCCCGCTCCCGGGACCAGGCCTCCCCCGACGCCCGCGTGGCGATAGCCAGCGCCACCTCTCAAACGTACTATGTGGTGGCCTACCCCCGCTCCCTGTCCAGCCCAGCGGACTTCACCATCTCCGCCAAGGCCATGGACTTCGTCCTGGAGTCCGTCAGCCCCACCGCCGCGGGCAACGCCGGTCCTGTCACCCTGAAGGTGCGGGGCGGCCGGCTGGGCAAGGAGACAAGGTACACCCTTCGTTCGGCCGGCGGAGCCTCCTACAGCGCCTCGGCCGTGCACTTGGGGGACTCGACCACCGTGTACGCCACCTTCGACCTGAAGGGGGCCTCTGTGGGAGCCTACGACCTGGTCGCCACCGGAGAAGGGGGCGCCACCCGCACCCTTCGCGGCGCCCTGACGGTATCCGCCGGCACCGGGCCCGCCCTCACGGTGAAGGTGGTGGTGCCAGCCACTGTGCGCACAGGAAGGCCCTTTGAAGGCTACGTGACGTACAAGAACGTGGGCGATGCTGACATGGCCTCGCCCCTACTGGTGCTCATCGCCGATGGCAGGGCGCGCCTCAGCCTGGGCCCCGAAGAGCCAGCCGGCGACAGCCTTCAGCTCATGGCGGTCAGTTTCGAGGGGCCGGCGGGAGTGCTAAGGCCGGGCCAAGAAGGGCGCATCAAGTTCTCCGCCACCACTAGCCAGGCCGGAAGCGTCGAGATAAAGGCTCTGTACAAGGACGCCGACTCCCTCGACCCCATAGACTGGAGGACGGTGGAGGCCCAGGTGCGGCCCCAGGGCGCGGAGGGCGGCCCGTGGGAGCAGGCGTGGACGGGCTTTGTGGCCAGAGCTGGTAACACCTGGGGCGGCTATGTATCCGTTCTGGCCAATGAGGCGACCATATTGGCCCGACAGGGAGGGCGCTTCTGGGCCGTCAGGGACGTGCTCACCTCGGCGCTGCGGCGGGCTTCTGGCTCCCAGATTGGCAACATCAGCGGCACCGTATACCTTGAAGATCAGTTCCACCCCCTGGCCGACGCCCTGGTCTTGCTGGCCAGCGGCGACGGCACACAGGCGGGAGCGGCCATAACCCGCGCCGACGGCTCCTTCTCCCTCACCCTACCCCCTGGCACCTATACCGTGGACGTGCCTGGCTACGCTCCCGGCGCCGCCTCCCTGGTGACCGTGCCCTCCACAGGTGGACTCACGGGCCTGGAGCTGGTGGTGCACCGGGGAGGCGCCATCACCGGCGCGGTATTCAGCAGGTCCGATGGTGCGCCCCTGGCAGAGGTACCGGTGATGGCGGCGTCAGAGGACGGCAAGGCCTACTTCACCACCACCGGGCCCCAGGGCGGATATAGCTTGGCCGGGCTGGCTGAGGGCACCTACACAGTCACCGTGGGGGGCCAGCGCTGGGCCACCCAGAGCCGCGCCGGTGTGGAGGTCACCCACGGCGGCACAGCCGGGGGAGTTAACTTCTCCCTGGACGCGCCCGCCTCGGTCAAGGGGGTGGTTGTCCGTGCCTCCGACGGTGCTCCCATCTCCGGCGCCGTAGTGGTAATGCAGAGTAGTACCGGTAGGATAGGGTCAGCCAGAAGTGACCAGACCGGCCAGTATGAGGTGGGCCGTCTGTCGCCGGGCCGGTACACGGTCACCGTGGCCGCCCCCGGCTACGCCACCACCAGGCTGGCAGAGTTGACCGTCCGGCCAGGGGATACCCTAACAGCGCCCACGGCCTCCCTGGCCCGGGGCGCTACCCTGAAGGTGGAGGTGAGAGACACCTCCTCCCAGCCCCTGGAGGGGGTGGCCGTGGTGCTGGCGGATGCCCAGAGCGGCCAAGTGGTCTCCTTTGGGGCCACCGACGCCCAGGGCCTGGCGGTCCTTCAGGACCTGGCCGCGGGCAACTACCGCGTGCACGTGCTGGCAGCCCCTTTCCCAGGGCTGACCAGCGAGGTGACCCTGGCCGAAGGCGCCACGGTGACCCGCCAGTACGCCGCCCAGGCTATGTTCAGGAGCGGGACGTCGGGGACAGGCAGACCGCTGGCCTCGCCACTTCCGAGGCCCGTAGCCGACGACCCTCCCACCTTCCCGGAATTTATGGCGACATCGTGGGGGGATCTGTACCACTACTTAATTGGCCGGGTTCCCGAGCCTGCCCATCACCCCAGCGAGGCCCTGCTCTTCCCCATCCCACCTGCCAAGAGCGACTGTCCTCCCGCGGTGGCGGCCCGCCTCAGGGCCATCCGCGCCATTGACCATATGCATCAGTCTTACCTCACTTGGGAGGACCAGTACAACAACTTCCGGCTCTCCCTGACCAGTATGATAGGTATCTTGGCTATGGACACCCTTAAGGTCGCGTCCGATGTGTACGCTCTGCAGCTCGAGTTACCCCTGTACGCCGGTTCTCTGGGTGAACTGGCGACCGCCTACAAACTCCAACTCGTCATAGCCCTAGTGGGGAGCCTGCCCGGCCTGATCAACGGGGTAGCAGGCATAGCCGAGATGTCCTGGGACACGGGCGCCGATGTCTTCAACAACCTAAACTCCCTGACCAATACTATTGCCGGCTGGCTCCAGCGGTTTACCGACATCCAAGGCGCGATGGAAGGCCTGGATATCATCGCCAAGGCGTTGAAGGAGGGCCAGGTCCCTGAATTCGGAGAGGCCGGATTAAATCTCCTGGGTGTTGTGGGGCTGATCACCGATTTCATCCAGGCCTTGATCAACTTGAAGGATAGCTTCGAAGCCCTCGAGCACGCCAGCGACGCCACCGTCCAGGCCGAGGAGAACTACCTAGGGGCCCTGCTGGAGGCCTACAAGGCGCGCAATGCCATCCAGCAGGCCAACCAGCAGTGCGAGGAGGAGGAAAAGGAGGAGGAAAAAGACGACAAGCAGCAGCCCAATGAGCTGCCCGATCCCGCTAAGCCGGTCCTTGGCGATGTCTCTAGCACCAACTCCGTGGGCTCCTACGACCCCAACGACAAGGTGACCGTAGGGGCTGGCTCCGAAGCCTTCATCGCCCCCGGCACCAGCATCCTGTACACCATCCACTTCGAAAACCTGAGCAGCGCCACAGCTCCGGCCCAACAGGTGGTCATCACCGACCGACTGGACCCCAACCTAGACTGGTCCAGCCTGGAAATAGTGGCCGTAGGCTTCAACGGCGTCACCGTGGAGGTGCCGCCGGGGCTGGACCGGTACCAGACCGTGGCCCGCGTCGCCAGCGACCCCCACCCGGTGCGGGTGGAGGCCAACCTGGACCTCGCCACGGGTCTCCTCACCTGGCGCATGGCTTCCGAGGACCCGGCCACGGGGGACCTGCCCGAGGACCCACTGGCTGGCTTCCTGCCGCCCAACGACACCTCTCACCGCGGTGAGGGCTACGTAAGCTACCTGGTCCACCCCAAGGCAGGCTTGCCCAGCGGTACCAAGATTCGCAATTCCGCCTCCATCACCTTCGACATCAACGAGCCCATCGTCACCAACCAGGTGGCCAACACCATAGACGGTGCGGCCCCCACCAGCCGAGTGGCTGAGCTGCCCGGAGGGAGCGGCAGGGAGTTCCCGGTGTCCTGGTCCGGCACTGATGACCCTGGCGGGTCGGGCATCGCCCGCTACGACATATACGTGTCGGCGGATGGAGGACCCTTCCAGCCCTGGATCACCGGCACCGCCGACACCCAAGCCGTCTTCCGGGGTGAACCCGGCCACCAGTACTCCTTCGCTAGCGTGGCCACAGATATGGTAGGCAACCGGGAATCGGGCGAACTGACTGCGGAGGCATCTACCCGAGTGGGCGCTGGAGGACTGGGATTCCTGGTGTGGCTGGCCGTGGCGGGAGTAGGCGCCGCCACTTTGGCCGGGGCCGGGGTGGTAGTGGTGCGCCGCCGGACCTGGCGCGATAGGGTACTGGGCTGGCTGGCCCAGGTCAGGGCCCGGCTGAACAGGGCCGGGGACAGGCTGGCCCCGGTGGCCGTCCGGCTCCCCAGGATGGTAAGGGTGCGGCACAGGCACCTGGAGTCCGTCCTGGCACTTATGAAGCGCTGGCTAGCGGCAGGGAAGGCATGGCTGCCCCGGCAGAGGGGATGGGCCGCCCAAGGAAGCCACTGGCTGGGCCGCGGCTGGGCGTGGCTGGCCAGGGCCAGGGGCGGCCTTCTCCAGTTTTTTGCCCAGATAAGAGCCCGGATTAGAAGGCGGGGCGGGCCCCCAGCCAGCAACTAACCCTGGCCTAGGATGCCTTCCCGGTAGCACGGCGCACCACCGAGAGGGCGGCGACACAGGGCGCGGCGGCTGCCCTATAACCCTCTCATGCCCTCATCCCCCGGCCCCCTTCTCCCGTACAGAGGGAGAAGGGGGCCTACCCTTCTGGCCTCCGCCTTTACGGCGCTACCCAGCGGGGCCGGCATAAGGGCCGCTGTCCTTGGGTAGGGACGGCCCCGGAGCCGGGTAGGTGATCTCCCGGCCCTTCACCTGGGCAAAGGGGGTCAACCGGTGGGGCTGGGTCCTGCCCGGCCCCACGATGTGGCTCACCTGGACGCCGCGCACCGTGAGGGCGTCGGCGATGAGAGAGCGGTGGCACCGCCAGGGCACGGCCTCGGCACACATGATGGCCACAGGC
>DAOUBE010000332.1:0-1725 GCA_034432835.1 Dehalococcoidia bacterium
CCAGCCCAGTATCTTACTAAGCACCACCCAGAACTGGTCCCTAAAATAGCCCGACTGTCTCATATGTACTGAACCAGTACACGGCCTTGACTGCTTGGACGGCGGAGCTTAGCATTGTGCCAGCCCTTCTTTTGGAGGTGCATCATGGCCTACCAGCTTCACCACATCCACATCAAGTCGCCTGACCCCCGCAAGACCGCCCAGTGGTACGTGGAGAACTTCGGCGCCCGCATCGCCAGCGAGCGCACGGTAAACGGCGCCCTGTTCATTGGCGTTGACCTTTCGGGGGTCCTGGTCAATATCTCGGCGCCGGCGCCCGGCCAGAAGCTGCCCAAGGGTAGCGCCGATATGCACTTGGGCTTGGAGCACTTTGGCCTGGTGAGCCCGGACCTGGAGAAGGACCTGGCTCGCCTCAAGGCCAAAGGGGTGGAGATCCTCCAGCCTCTCACCGAGGGCGCCGGCGGGGCCAAGATCGCCTTCATCAAGGCCCCCGACGACGTCCGCATCGAGCTGCTCCAGCTCCCCAGCTCTTGAGGCGTACCTTAAGGGCAGAGGACGCCGGAAGTGCATAGACAGGCGAGGGCTGCCCCTGATGCCTCTGAGATGAATTAGGGTGGGGCCTGCCCCCGGCCCCTGATCGACTAACCCCTGACTCCCTAGCAAGGAGGGCCATGCTCTACGACCTGGTTGTCAAGAACGGCACCGTGGTGGACCCGGCCCAGAGGATTCATGGGCGCATGGACGTGGCCTTCCACCAGGGCCGGGTGGCCGCCCTGGAGGAGAGCATCCCTGAGGGCCAGGCCGCCCAGGTGCTGGACGCCTCTGGCCTCATGGTCACCCCTGGCCTGGTGGACATTCACGTCCACGTCTATCCTGGCGTCTCCCACTACGGCATCCCGGCAGACCCCACCTGCTTGGCCACCGGCGCTACCACCGTGGCCGATGCCGGCTCTGCGGGAGCTGCCACCTTCCCCGGCTTCCGCTGGTACGTCATCCAGAGCGTCCAGACCAGAGTTAAGGCCTTTCTGAACATATCGGCTATGGGTATGGTCTCGTCCAAGGTGGGTGAGCTGGAGGACCTGCGCTGGGCCGATGTTCTCACCGCCGTGGAGGCGGCCAAGGAGCACGCCGACCTCATTGTGGGGATTAAAGTCCGCCTCTCGGAGCAGCTTGCAGGCAAGAACGACCTGGAGGCCCTGTCCCGGGCCCAGGAGGCCGCCAGCGCCATCGGCAAGCCAGTGATGGTCCACGTGGGCAACACCCACTCGCCTCTTGAGAGGATACTGGAGAGGCTGCGCCCCGGCGACATCATGACCCACTCCTTCCACGCCCATCGCCACGGCATTCTGGACGATGCTGGGCGAGTGCTGGCCGCGGCCATGGAGGCCAAGCGGCGGGGTGTGCTCTTCGACGTGGGCCACGGGGCGGGCAGCTTCTCCTTCGACGTGGGGGAGAAGGCCCTGGCCCAGGGTTTCGGCCCCGATACCATCAGCAGCGACCTGCATGTGTATAACCTGAAGGGCCCCGTCTTTGACCTGGCCACCACCCTGTCCAAGTACCTGCACCTGGGCCTGTCTTTGGATGAGGTGGTGCGCCTGGGTACCGAGGCCCCGGCCAGGGCCATCGGTCTGGGGGACTGGCTGGGAAGCCTGCGGGTAGGCAGTGAGGGTGATGCCGCGCTGCTGAGGCTGGAGGAAGGCCGCTTTACCTTCACCGATTCCTTCA
>DAOUBE010000333.1:0-2233 GCA_034432835.1 Dehalococcoidia bacterium
GCCACCTCCTTTCTGGTCTATTCTCACCCAGAAGTGTGGCCCCTTCTGCTTCTACTTTTCCACGCCTACTGTCTCATATCTATCTGAACTTTTTCAGGGCCTCTCCCACAACCCAGGTGCAGGCACCTTACAATCCTCACGGCCACGGATTCCCCCGCCGGCCAGCGGGCTACTCCACCATCCAGCCTGGCTCCTCCAGGTACCGCTTGACCGACTGGAGGAACTGGGCCGTGGGCGCACCGTCCACCGCCCGGTGATCGAAGGTGATGCTGAAGACGCTCATGAAGCGGCGGGCCACCTGGCCTCCATAGACCACCGGCTTCTCCACCACCCGCCCTATGCCCAGAATGGCTATCTGGGGAGGGTTGATGATGGGGGTGAAGGCGTCGATCTCATAGGCCCCCAGGTTGGTGACGGTGAAGCTGCCCCCCTGGATATCCTGTGGGGCCAGCCGGCCGTCCCGGGCCTTCACCGCCAGCTCCCGCACCTCCCGGGCGATGTCCACCAGGCCCTTCCTGTCCGCGTGGTGGACCACCGGCACCACCAGGCCGTCCTTCAGGGCCGTGGCCACCCCTATGTTCACCTCCTCCATAATGTGAAGGCCCTGGTCGTCCAAAACGGCGTTCATGTGTGGGTGGTCCCTGAGGGCCCTGGCCACGGCCTTGATTATCAGGTCCTGGTACATGGGCCGCAGCTTGAGGGGCCGCCACAGGTCCACCAGCTTGTCCCGCAGGCGCACCATCTCTGTGACGTCGGCCTCGGAGGTCAGGGTGACCATGGCCATGGTGCGGGCGCTGAAGGCCATGCGTTGGGCGATGGTCTTGCGCAGGCCAGTTAGGGGGGGCAGGTCCAGGGCTGGGCTGGGGGCGATAGCAGGTCGGCCCGGTGTTGCCAGGCCGGCCACCCTCTCCCCAGCATCGACGATGACCGCCAGGACGGCGCCCAGGGGCGCCGTGGCGCCTTCGGGCACTAGGATGCGGGCCAGGGTGCCCGAGGCCGGGGCCTCCACCTCTGAGACCACCTTGGCCGACTCCACCTCCACCAGGGGCTCACCCTCTTCCACGGGCTCCCCCTCCTGCTTCAGCCAGCGCAGCACCTTACCTTCGGATACCCCCGCGTCCCAGCAGGGTAACAACACCTCTTTAGCCATGCTCAGCTCCGTGCTGATGAGTGAGGAGATACGGGCATGAGGATGGGTGACAGTATAGCACCCGTGGGCGCGCCCATGACAGTGTGCATAGGTGTTTGCCTTAGGTTGAGGTTGTGCTGGGAACGAAGGGAAGGCAGTTGCCTGATCCGCCAGTAGCAAGGATTACCTGTGGCGGCGCCCTCCTTGGCTGGGCGTGGGCCCTGTGGTAACATCCCAGGGACAGAGCCCAGGCTTATCGCCGAGAAGGGTGATGAAGCCCGGACAGTAGTCGAGGACTGGAAGGGGGCAGCTATGGCAGGGCCGCTGGAGGGGATTCGAGTGTTGGACCTGAGCAGGGTGCTCTCAGGCCCCTTCGCCACCATGGTCCTGGCGGACTTGGGCGCCGACGTCATCAAGATCGAGAGGCCCCAGTCGGGGGACCTGGCCCGGGGCAACGGCCCCTTCATCCACGGCCGCAGCGCCTACTTCATGAGCATCAACAGGGGCAAGCGCAGCGTCACCCTGGACCTGCAGTCGGAAAGGGGCAGGGAGTTGTTCCTGAAGATGGTGCCCAAGGCCGACGTGCTAGTGGAAAACTACCGGCCCGGCGTCATGACCCAGATGGGGTTGGACTACTCGGTGCTGTCCCAGCACAACCCGCGGCTTATCTATGCCGCCATATCAGGCTTCGGGCAGGACGGCCCCTACGCCCACAAGCCCGCCTTTGACATTATTGTCCAGGGGATGGGGGGCATCCTCAGCGTCACCGGCGAGCCCGGCGGCCCGCCCGTGCGGCCCGGCGTCTCCCTGGGGGATATCACCGCCAGCCTGTACACCGTCATTGCTATCCTGGGGGCACTGCGAGAGCGCGAGAGGAGTGGCCGCGGCCAGATGATCGATATCAGCATGCTGGACTGCCAGGTGGCCATACAGGAGAACGCCTTCAGTCGCTACTTCGCCACGGGGGAGGTGCCCAAACCCCTGGGCACCAGGCACCCCATCGCCACGCCCTTCCAGGCCTTCAAGACCAAGGACGGCTACATAGTGGTGGCCATCATGGGGGGCGACCGGGAGCAGTGGCCCCTCTTCTGCGCCGCCATTGAC
>DAOUBE010000334.1:0-3112 GCA_034432835.1 Dehalococcoidia bacterium
AGGCACAACACCATCGGAACCAGGGAACGGCAGGGGACGCCATCCGTGGACCTGTCCGCCCAGGGGCACCGTGAGCACCCAGTGGACAGCCTCATGAACAACAGTCGCTACAAACAGGACAAGGGTCAGCGCAAAGAGAGCAAAAGCTCCCACGAGGATTACTGATGTCTCACCGGGACCCCCAGACTGTTTGCCCATCAGTGCCGAGTGTAGAAACCAGTATGGCCAGTGTCAACCAATACACAATAGGACTGCGTCCCCCTCCCCGTGGACACCCGCCCTCGCGCCTGCTAACCTGGAATCGAGGCCATGGAGAAAACCGATAGCACCACAGACCCGCCCATAGCACCTGCCCCAGACCTGGTCCGCCGCGCCCTGGAGCTGCTGGAGTTCCCCCAGCTCCTGGAGCGCCTGGCCGGCCATACCCAGACATCCATGGGCCGCCGGCTAGCCCTCTCCCTGGCGCCAGCCTATTCCTACGACGAGGCCCTGCGCCGCCAGCAAGAGACCACCGAGGCTGCCCAGCTCCTGGCCCAGGGCCGCAACCTGGAGATGGCTCCCGCCAGGGACATCCAGCCCCTGGTGGAGCGCGCCTCTTTGGGGGGCATGCTCCAGGGTACCGAGCTGCGGGAGGTTTACGAGACCATCCGCACCGCCCGCGGGCTGCGTGCCACCCTGGCCCCTCAGAAGACGCTGCCCTTGCTCTCAGACCTGGCCCGCCAGATACCCGATCTTCGACCCCTGGAGTCCCGCATCGCTGAAAGCATCGGCAAGACGGGCGAGGTGCTGGACCGAGCCTCGCCCCGCCTGGGGGAGCTTCGCGCCCAGGCTCGGGCCGCCCACGGACACCTCACCGCCTTCCTAGAGCGGGCCGTCCGCCGGCTCCAGAACCAGGGAGTCCTCCAGGAGCCTATCATCACCCAGCGTCACGGCCGCATGGTCCTCATGGTCAAGGCCGAGATGCGCCGCCAGGTCCAGGGCATCGTCCACGACGTCTCCGACAGCGGCGCCACTCTCTTCATCGAGCCCCTGGCCGCCGTCTCCCTGGGCAACCAGCACCGCGAGCTCCAACTTGCCGTGGAGCGAGAGGAGCAGAAAGTGCTCCAGGCCATCTCCGATGCCGTGGGCGCCCGCAAAGACGACCTGCTCCTGGCCTTGGACCTCCTGGCCCGCATCGATCTGGCCCTGGCCAAGGCCCGCTTCTCCCGCGCCGTAAGCGGCGTCCCCGTCACCCTGGCCCAGACCGACCGCCCTTACCTGCGCCTGGCCGAGGCCCGCCATCCCCTTCTCCCGGGGCGGGTGGTGCCCAACACCGTGGAGCTGGGCGACCGCTGGACGGTCATGCTCATCACTGGCCCCAACGCCGGGGGCAAGACGGTATCCCTCAAGATGACCGGCCTCCTGGCAGCTATGGCCCAGGCCGGCCTCCACGTGCCCGCCCGCCAGGCCACCATGGGCCTCTTCGACGGCTTTTATGCCGATATCGGCGACCAGCAGAGCATTCAGCGCTCCCTCTCCACCTTCAGCTCCCACGTCACCAACCTGCGGGCCATCCTGGAGCAGGCTACCCCGCGTTCCCTAGTGCTGGTGGACGAGCTGGGCACCAGCACCGACCCCGAAGAGGGAGCCGCCCTGGCCAAGGCCCTGCTAAAGGAGTTTCACCGCCGCGGCATACCCCTGGTGGCCACCTCCCACCACCGGGACGTGGCCGCCCTGGTGCAGGAGACGCCCGGCATGGTCAACGCCAGCGTGGAGCTTCACCCGGAGACCCTGGCCCCCACCTATCGCCTCACCATCGGCCTGCCAGGCCGCAGCTACGCCCTGACCATAGCCTCCCGCCTGGGACTGCCTCCCCAGGTCATCGAGGACGCCCGCTCCCTGCTCTCCACAGCCTATCAGCAGGCCGAGTCCCTTCTCCACGACCTGCAGCGGGAGCGACAGCAGGCCGAAGACCAGCGCCGCGAGGCCCAGCGCCAGCTTCAGGAGGCCGAAGGGTTGCGCCGTGACCTGGAGGAGCGCCTGGCGGGCCTGGAGCTGGAGAAGGCCCGGCTGCTAGAAGACTTCCGCCGGGAGCTTCAGGCCAGGGCCGAGGAGTTGTGGCAGCGCCTGCGAGAGGTGGAGCGTGAGCTTCGCCGCCCTCTGCCAGCCCAGGCCGCCCCAGGTCTGCGCGCGCAGCGCCAGGAGGTGGGCGCCGTCCGTAAGGAGCTGCGCTCCCCTTCTTGGCGGCAGGAGCGGCAGGGCCGTGACTGGGTCCAGGCGCTGAAGCCCGGCGACTGGGTGTACGTCAGGGGTATCAGCGGGCCGGTGGAGGTCCTGTCTGCCCCCGGCCAGGGCGACACCGTGGAGGTGGCCATAGGCTCCATCCGCGCCCGACTCTCCGTGGAGGAGGTGGAGCGCAAGGCCGAGGCCGTTGCACCTCCCTCCATATCGGTGAGAACGGTGCCCGCGGCCTCGGCCCGCGCCCAGCGGGAGCTGGACCTGCGAGGTACCCGGGTGGAGGAGGCCCTGCTTCAGGTGGACCGCTTCCTGGACCAGGCCGCCGTCAGCGGGCTATCCTCGGTGCGCATCATCCACGGCATAGGCACAGGCGCCCTCCGGGCAGCCCTGCGTGAGTACCTGGCCCACCATCCCCTGGTCAGGGCCGCCTCCCCGGAAGAGGGCGCCCGCTCCGACGGCACCACCGTCGTGGAGCTGGTGTAGCTCCCACCCCTTTTGCCCCCGCCGTGCTCCCACCCACCACCCTCCAGTGCTACAATACCCAGGCCCTGATGGATTCCCTTGCCCACGGGTCCCCCCGAAGGGAAGGGGCAGGACAAAAAGGCCTGGGGAGGTGCAGTGGGACACCTAAGGGTGCAGGGCACCCTGCCGGGGTACACCTTGCTGGGGATGGGGTCAGGGGGTGAGGCCAGAGATGCAGGGGACGGCGTCCCCCGCCGGGGGTTCGGGGATGCCCTCCGAAAACCCATCGAGGGCGGGTGGGTGGGTCGAACACACCCCTTCTTGGGTGCCGAAAGTGCGGCTACAGGGTAGTGTCCTCACAAGGACCAATGGCTGATAACAGGGGAGTGCAGAGGGGGCAGCTCCCTCTGCTAGGGGTCCCAGGGGAAAATCC
>DAOUBE010000335.1:0-2638 GCA_034432835.1 Dehalococcoidia bacterium
AACACCCCAGCCCAGTATCTTACTAAGCACCACCCAGAACTGGTCCCTAAAATAGCCCGACTGTCTCATATGTACTGAACCAGTACACACGGTTGACAAGGTTCCCCTTAGTTGCTAGACTTCTATTTTGGTGCTTAGAGAAGGTGATTGAACTATGCCTACCGTAAGCCAACTAGTGAAGAAAGGCCGCAGCAAGGGGTCCAAGAAGACCAAGGCCCCTGCCCTGCACTGGGTTCACAACTCGCTGAAGAACAAGACTAAGTGGGCCAACGGGGCTCCTCAGAGGCGTGGCGTCTGTGTGCAGGTGCGCACAATGACGCCCAAGAAGCCCAATTCCGCCCTGCGGAAGATCGCCCGGGTGCGCCTGACCAACGGGGTGGAGGTCACCGCCTACATCCCCGGCGAGGGCCACAACCTCCAGGAGCACTCGGTGGTGCTGGTGAGGGGCGGCAGGGTGCCCGACCTGCCCGGCGTCCGCTACCACATAGTGCGGGGCGCCCTGGACAGCGAAGGTGTGAAGAACCGCAAGCAGGGCCGCAGCAAGTACGGCACCGAGAAGTCCACTGCCCCCAAGGGCAGCTAGTCTCCGCTTGACAGGGGTTATCCTCCCATGAGCAGAAGGCGTCGCGCTGAAAAGAGAGTTGTGCCTCCCGACCCCAAGTACGGGAGCCCCGAGGTCGCCCGCTTCATAAACAAGACCATGCAGCGGGGCAAGAAGACCGTTGCCCAGCGCATCGTCTATGATGCCCTGGCTCAGGTAGAGAAGGAGACGCGACAGAACGGGCTGGCCGTGTTTGCCCAGGCCCTGAAGAACGTGACCCCGCTGGTTGAGGTGAAGCCCAGGAGGGTGGGCGGCGCCACCTACCAGGTGCCCCTGGAGGTGCCCCAGGCCCGGGGCGAGGCCCTGGCCATGCGGTGGATTCTCATGGCTGCCCGGGCCCGAAAAGGTATGCCCATGCGGCAAAAGCTCGCCCAGGAGCTCATGGACGCCTACAAGGGCGAGGGTGCCGCCGTGAAACGAAGAGAGGACTTGCACCGTATGGCTGAGGCCAACAGGGCCTTCGTCCACTACCGCTGGTAGGGTGTGAGGATCCAGGTTGTTGAGAAAGCAGTGTAATAGATATCATGCCCAATACATTTCCTGTAGAGAAAATACGCAATATAGGATTTATTGCTCACATCGATGCCGGGAAGACCACCGTCACCGAGCAGGTCCTCTTTTTTACCGGACGCACCCACAAGGTGGGGGAGGTGGATGAAGGCACTGCAGTGATGGACTGGATGCCCCAGGAGCGAGAGAGGGGCATCACTATTACCGCCGCAGCCACCACCTCCTACTGGAAAGAGCACCGCATCAACATCATCGACACCCCGGGCCACGTAGATTTCACCGCAGAAGTAGAGCGCAGCCTCCGTGTCCTTGACGGGGGCGTAGTCATCCTCGACGCCGTGGCCGGCGTCCAGCCCCAGTCGGAGACGGTGTGGCGCCAGGCCGACCGCTACCAGGTCCCACGCATTTGCTTCGTCAACAAGATGGACCGGGTGGGGGCCAACTTCCAGCGGACGGTGGACATGATAAAGCACCGGCTGAAGGCCAACCCCGTCCCCATCCAGCTCCCCCTGGGCAGCGAGGACTCCTTCCGGGGGGTCATTGACCTGCTGGAGGAGAAGGCCTACATCTACAACGGCAACCACTCGGGCCCCGAGGAGACCGCCATCCCCGGCGAGCTGCGCGACAGCGTCAAGAGCTACCGGGACATGATGGTGGAGAAGATCGCCGAGACCGATGACACCCTCATGATCAAGTACCTGGAGGGGGAGACCCTCCAGAAAGAGGAGCTGATGTCTGGCCTGCGGAAGGCCACCATCGCCCGGTCCCTGGTGCCTGTGCTGTGCGGCAGCGCCCTGAAGAGCAAGGGGATTCACCACCTGCTGGACGCCATCGTCAACTACCTGCCGTCGCCCGTTGACCTGCCCCTGGTCATAGGCCAGGACCCCAAGACCGGGGAGGAGATCGCCCGGGAGCCCAAGGAGGACGCCCCCTTCGCAGCCCTGGCCTTCAAGGTGATGAGTGACCCCTTCGTGGGCCGGCTGGTTTACCTTCGAGTTTACTCCGGCACCATAGCCGCCGGAGCAACGGTGTACAACTCCACCAAGAAGATCCGGGAGCGCATGGGCCGGCTTCTGAGGATGCACGCCAACCACCGGGAGGATGTGGAGGAGGTCACCGTGGGCAACATAGTGGCCGCGGTGGGCCTGAAGAGCACCTTCACCGGCGACACCATCTGCGACGAGAACGCCCAGATCATCCTGGAGCCCCCCAAGTTCCCCGAGCCCGTCATATCCGTGGCCATAGAGCCCAAGACGCGCGCCGACCAGGACAAGCTGGAGACGGCGCTGCGCAAGCTAGCCGAAGAGGACCCCACCTTCCGGGTCAACTACGACTCGGAGACGGGGCAGACCATCATGTCCGGCATGGGCGAGCTGCACCTGGACATCCTGACCGACCGCATGCAGCGGGAATTCGGCGTCCAGGCCAACGTGGGGCGGCCCCGGGTCTCTTACCGCGAGGCCATCACCGTGCCGGCCAAGGCGGAGGGGCGCTTCGTCCGGCAGACGGGCGGCCGTGGCCAGTACG
>DAOUBE010000336.1:0-3220 GCA_034432835.1 Dehalococcoidia bacterium
CGGCTAACCCATAGGGTGCCCACCCTCTGGGAGATCCGTGCGCCCACCTGGGCCCCTATGATGGTCCCCACGGTCAAGGCGGCGGCCAGGCCCCACTGTCCCCACAGGTCTCCCTCAATCACGTTGGTGACGTTGGAAGCCAAGGAAGTGCCCACCAGCATGAAGGCGGAGGTTGCCGTTGCTATCTGCATGGGCACGCCCAAGATCATGACGAAGGTGGGTACGTTGAAGATGCCGCCACCCACGCCCAGCATACCGGCGGCGAACCCTATGGCGAAGTTGATGACCAGGCCCGCGACCTTGTTCACCCGGTATTCGTATACGTTGCCCCGGGAGTCTGTAATGCGCCTGGGGCTTGCTCTGGACACTACCCCGGCGGGGACCATCTTGCGGGGCCGCAGCAGTATGTAAACGGCCAGCACGCACAGCAGAGAGCCGAAGGCCAGTTGGAAGGCACCCCGGGGTATGTAGTTGACTATCAGCGCCCCCAGCACGGCCCCCGGAAGGGTTGCCATAAGGAAGAGGAGCCCCAGGCCGAAGTCTATGCGCCGCTGACGGGCGTAGGCCTGGGCCGCTGATATGCCGTTGAAGAAGACGGCCACCAGGGAGACGGCCGTGATGGTGGCAGCGCTCTTGTCAGGGAACATGAAGAACAGGATGGGTACGATGACGAAGCCTCCCCCGGCTCCAATGAGGGTTCCCCAGGAGCCGGCGCCCAGGCCAACCAGCACTAGCTCCACGTATTGCATGCGTGGCTTAGCCACCTCCTTCTCTAGGCCCCGCTAGCTAATCCATATTAGGGCGAGTGCGCAGGCAGTATAGCACTTGCGCAAGCCTTGGGTAATAGAATAAGCCAAGATTTGGGCTGAGGCTTCCCCAGTCATCCAGAGCGCCCTGGTCCGCTGGGCCTGTTGACTTGTCTGGCCTCACACCCTAGGCTAGTCTCCAACCAGTCCACAGGGAGAGCCTAGATGAACAGGCCTACCTTGAGGGATGTCCTAGAGGCCAGGAGTATCATCAGCCGGTACCTGCCCAAGACCCCGCTGTATCACTACCCTGCCCTCAGCCGGTACCTGGGTGCCCAGGTCTGGCTCAAACACGAGAATTACCAGATGCTGGGCGCCTTCAAGGTCAGGGGAGGGGTGAACCTGCTGGCCCACCTCTCCCCAGAGGAGCGGGCCAAGGGGGTCATCACCGCCTCCACGGGCAACCACGGCCAGTCCATTGCCTACGCGTGCCGCCTGTTCGGCGTCCGGGCCCTCATTGCCCTCCCCGAAGGCGCCAACCCCCTCAAGGTCCAGGCCATGCGGGACCTGGGGGCGGAGCTGGTCTTCCATGGCCGGGTCTTCGAGGAAGCCCGGGAGCATGCCGAAAGGCTGGCCGCTGAAGAGGGCTACCGCTACGTCCATCCCCTCAACGAGCCTCTGCTCATCGCCGGCGTGGCCACCGAGACCCTGGAGGTCCTGGAGGAGCTCCCCGACGTGGAGGCCATCTTCCTCCCCGTGGGGGGTGGCACCGGCGCTGCGGGTGCCTGCCTAGTGGCCAAGGCCATCAACCCGGAGGTCCGGGTCATAGGGGTGCAGTCCCAGCAGGCCCCGGCGGCCTATCTGTCCTGGAAGCAGGGCCGCATAGTTGAGGCCCCCATGAACACCTTCGCCGAAGGCATAGCCACCAGGGTGGGCTACCATCTGCCCCAGAGCATCCTTAGGGAGCTGCTGGACGACTTTGTCCTGGTGAGCGACGACGAGATCCGGCAGGCCATCGTGACCCTTATCGAGAAGGCCCACACCCTGGCCGAGGGTGCCGGGGCCGCTGGCCTGGCCGGCGCCGTAAGGAGCAAGGAGGCCATCCAGGGTAAGAAGGTGGTCATTGTGGTGACAGGAGGAAACATCACCTTGCCGCAGCTAGAGGAGGCGCTGCGCGCTGGCCGGTGACCCCACCGTGCAGCCAGGCCAGCCCTGGCCTGCTAGCCCTGGAAGAAGCGCGCCAGCTCGTCCCGCTCGAACCGAGGCAGGGGCACCCTACCGCGGCTGGTCACCATCCACATCCCCTGGCCCGGCGGTGTCAGCCTGCCGATCTCTCTACAAACTATGCCCTGGGCCTTCAGCTCGGCTACCAGGGGTGGTACCTGGTCCTTTGGCACAGCGATGAGTAGCGCCCCGGAGGCCAACAGCCCCAGGGGGTCCAGACCCAGGGCCTGGGCTATGCGCTGGCACTCGGGCAGCACCGGTACCCTTTCCTCCCACACCTCCAGCCCCGTGCCCGAGGCCCGGGCCAGCTCCCACAGCCCCGTAGCCAGGCCCCCCTCAGTGGGGTCGTGCATCGCATGGACGTGTACTGATGCACATGCAATGGCCGCATCGCGCACCACACTTATGCCAGGCGAGAACAGGAACGCCGCGGCCTTCTCGATGGTCTCAGGGGACACACCGGAGCTCCGCAGGCTCTCAGGGGCATCCCTAGCCAGCAGCGCCGTACCCTCGATGGCTATGCCTTTGGTAAGCACCACGCTGTCGCCGGGCCTACCACCGGCGGCGGATACCTGCTTACCTTTTTGCACTTCGCCCAGCATGCAACCTACCACTATGGGCCGCTCCAGGCCCGCGGTGACCTCGGTGTGGCCCCCCACCAGGGTCACCTCCAGGGAGCGGCAGGCCTCCACTATCTGGTCGAAGATGGCCTCGGCCTCCCCCTCACTGGCCGAAGGCGGCAGGAGCAGGGTAGCCAGGAACCACCGGGGCCGTGCACCCATGCAGGCCACGTCGTTGGCGTTGATGTTCACGCTGTACCAGCCAATCTGCTGGGTGGCGAAGGTGATGGGATCGGTCTTGGCCACCAGCACTCGGTCGCCGAAGTCTATCAGGGCGGCGTCGATGCCCAGGGAGGGGCCCAGCAGCACGCGGGGGTCCTGGCTCCCGGCCTTAGAAAGCAGGCGCTCCAGCAACTCCGGGGGCAGCTTGCCTAGCTTCATCGCGCCCCTCCAGGGGTAGTTACCACTGAGGGCTGGCCCAAGGACAGGTCCAAATACCAGGAAGATACGAGGGGCTGAAGAGAGGCCCGCTGCTCCACCCATTGCCCATTTACCCGGAACCTTACCTCCATGGTGTGGGTACCGCAGTAGGGCACCACCACGGTGACCCGGTACTGACCGCTGGCCGTCTCCCTTCGGTCGCAGACCCGGTCCTCCACCACCGCCTCGACGACGGTGCCATCAGGGGCG
>DAOUBE010000337.1:0-3358 GCA_034432835.1 Dehalococcoidia bacterium
GCCGCATGAACACTCTGTTCAAGCTGTACCTGGAGGCCTGGCTGCTACTGGCCATCGCCTCGGCCTACGCCCTGTGGCGGATGTCCCCCCTGCTGGGCCGAGTGTGGGCCAGGAGGGCACCGGTAGGTACCTGGGTATGGGCCGGGGGCCTGGCCCTGCTCCTCTTCTCCAGCCTCATCTACACCGTTCTGGGCACCCGCGCCCGCCTGGCCGACCGCTTCAACCTGCTACCCCTGACCCTGGACGGCGCCGCCTATATGGAGAAGGCCCAGCACCAGGAGCAGGGCCAGCCATTGACCCTTTTCTGGGACGCCGACGCCATCCGCTGGCTTCAGGAGAACGTGGAGGGCTCTCCGGTGGTACTGGAGGCTGTCCTGGACCAGTATCATTGGGGCGGGCGCATATCGGTGTACACGGGCCTGCCCACGGTCCTGGGCTGGCCCTGGCACCAGGTCCAGCAGAAGGGGCCCGATGGCTACACTGTCTTCGCCCGGCGCTCCCTGGTGGAAGAGATATACTCCACCCCCAGGGCCGAAAGGGCCTTGGAGTTGATGCGCCAGTATCGGGTCAGGTACGTGGTGGTGGGGGAGCTGGAGCGAGCGGTTTACCCCGCCCTGGGCCTGAGCAAGTTCGACCAGATGGGGGGCCTGGGCGTCACCCTGGCCTACACCAACCCAGGCGTCAAGATATACCGAGTGCACGGCTCCTAGCCCGAGGCGTCCCGCTAGCTCCAGCCTCTCCCGCCTCCGATGGCAAGGCCATAGCATCCCCAGCCAAGTACACACACGGGGCGCACCCATGGCTACCCCTTCCCTGCCCTCAGGGCGCAGGCCCTCGGTCCTCCTCCCCTTATGTGCTTCACCTCCCTATGAGGAGCCCAGCACCCAAGCCATGGGTGCACGGCTCACCATGCCGTGGCTGGCCACTCTCTCACGGATTCTTCACGTCCGCAGGCCCCCTCTCCACACCAAAGTCATGTTCCCCCGCCACAATGGATGCATCCAACACGATAACGTCGCGGGGGAGGCAGGTGAGGGATGTCGGTGGGAAGAGTCCTATTAATAATCTTCGGGAGCATCTTCGTCTTAGTCGCCATCGGCCTTCTGGTAGGCGGCTCAGCTTTGCTGTGGTTCAATGCGGCGGCCAAGGACGAGGAGGGGTTCTACACAACCAGGCCCCAGAGGTTCCAGACCACAACCCATGCCATAGTATCCGAGGGGGTTAGAATAGACGTGGAGCCAGGTGACGATGGCGGCGGGTTCACCGACTGGTGGTTCGATCCCGGTACCTTCGCCACCATCCGCCTGTCCGGCTCCAGCAAAGACCCCGGCAAACCCATTTTCCTGGGCATAGCCAGAGAGGAGGACCTGACTTCCTACCTCTCGGACGTACGGTACGACGAGATCAGAGACTTGGACTTCAGCCCCTTCCGGGTGGACTACACCACGCACCCGGGCAACTCCACGCCTGAGCCGCCTACCCAGCAAGCCTTCTGGAGGGCCTCGGCCAGCGGGACGGGCACCCAGATGTTGACCTGGGACGTGGAGGAAGGAGTCTGGTCGGCGGTGGTAATGAACGCCGACGGGTCTCCAGGCATAGACGTGGAGCTGAGGCTGGGAGCCCGGGCCGGGTTCATCTTCCCTACCGGGCTGGGGCTGGTCATCGCCGGGGCCGTCGTCCTGGTGGGCGGAAGCATTATGATATACTTCGGGGCACGGACGCCACCCAGAAGATGAGCACCCAGCCTCTGGTGTCGTCTGCAGACATGGCGCCAATCCAGGCGTCCGGCCAGTGGAGGTCACCGTTGGACTACCGCACTCCTCCCTACGGCTGGGGTGAGCCCGGCCACACGCTTTCCGTCCTCGATCTGGTGCAGAACCACACCCTGGACCTGAGGATAGCGTCGCTTTTGTGGCTGGCCGTGGAGCGCCACGCCAGCGTCATATCAGCGGCGGTGCCCAGGCTGGCGGGGAAGACTACCCTTCTGCTGGCGGCCCGAGACTTTATGCCCCCCTGGTACGACTTGGTTTACACCTGGGGTGAGCTGGAGGACTTCCGTTTCCTTGAGGAGACGGAGCCCGGGCGCACCTACATCATGGTGAACGAGATCAGCAACCACACCCAGGCCTACCTGTCGGGCAGCAAGGCGCTGAGGGTGCTCCGGGCCCTGGAGCGCGGGTACGCCATGGCCGCCACCATCCACGCTGACTCGCCGGAGGAGGTGATGGAGGAGCTCATGGCCTGGACCGGCGCCGACGACCCCGGGCTCCTGGGGTACCTGGGTCTCATCGTCACCATAAGGGCCACCGCTGGACCTTCGGGGCCTGTGCGGCGGGTCAAGGGCGTGGACGTAATAACCCCTCCCAGCCCCGGCAGGCCCTCACCCCTCATCACCACCCTGTCCTTCTGGAACCCCGGTGGCGACAACTTCGAGCACGCCACCGACGGCGAAGCCATGGGCGCCCTGGCGGGCCGCCTGGGGATGTCCCCTGGAGAAGTAATAGAGGCCCTGGAGCACCGCCAGAAGCTTCTGGCGGGGTTGCTGGAGGCCGGTCAGACTGGCACACTCCATGTAAGACGGGCAGTCCAGGAGCACTACAGGCAGGCCTACGGCCGATAGGAGAGCGTGAGGTTTGACACCACGGGTAAGGGGACCGGGCGTTGGGAGAATGGCGGCTGGAACGCACCTTACGCCCCTGGCTGGTACAATCCGCCTGACCAGGGCCATAGTGTTTCTTGCTCAGCCAGGGCCCAAAGGGGAGCGAGAGAAGGAGATGGGTTTGTATGAGGATTCCACAAAGCGCGTCGTCACGGTGGCTGATAGGGGTGGCCCTGGCTGTCCTGGTCCTCGTCATCGTCAGTGTGGTGGTAGCCCTGGTCAATCGGCAGCGGGATGTTGACCTTTTCCCGGCGGACACCCCCGAGGGTGGGGTGCAGAGGTACCTCCTGGCCCTGGAGGATGGTGAGTACAGAACAGCTTACAACTACCTGAACGCCAGCCTCCAGGAGAGGTGTAGCTACCAGCACTTTGTGGACTCCACACGCTTCTTCCAGGGAGAGGACAGGAGGATATCCCTGGAAGACAAGGAGTCGTTGAACGGACAGGTACGGGTCAGGGTGCGTATCACCGAGTTCGACTTTTCGCCCCCTTTCAACACTAGCGAGTACTCCTTCAGTGTTGATTTCATCTTGGAGCAGACCGGGGCGGAGTGGCGCTTCACCGAGCCGCCCTGGCCCATGGGTTGGTGCCCCGGGCTGGATCGGCCGGCCTCTTCCGCGGTGGCCCAGTAAAGGAGAGCCATGTTTTTCGGGTTTGGGGTTCTGCTGGTCCTGGTAGTAGCGGTGATTGTAGTGGCTG
>DAOUBE010000338.1:0-1923 GCA_034432835.1 Dehalococcoidia bacterium
ACGACATCCCGATCAAGTACGGCGTCAAACAGTGTGTAGGGGATACCATCGGGCCGGGCGGCATCTTCAAGGCCCTGCGCACCATCCCCACATGCCTAGAGATCCTGAAGGACGCTGAGCGCCTCTGCCCCGACGCCCTCTTCCTGAACTACACCAACCCCATGTCCATGGTCACCCTGGCCTGCACCCGCGTCTCCTCCATGCCCTTCATCGGCCTGTGCCATTCGGTGCAGCACACCTCACGGCAGCTTGCCACCTACGCCGGCGTCCCCTACGAGGAGATGGTCTGGGAATGCGCCGGCATCAACCACCTGTCCTGGTTCACCCGCCTGTCCCACAAGGGACACGACCTGTACCCTGTGCTTAGGGAGAGGTGTAAGGACCCGGCCTTCCTCCGCCAGGACCCGGTGCGCTTTGAGCTGATGCTTCAACTAGGCGCCTTCCCTACCGAGTCCTCCGGCCATGTGTCGGAGTACCTGCCCTACTTTCGCAAGCGAGACGACCTCATCCAGACCTACTGCGGGCCCGGCAGCCTGGGCGAGACCGCTTACTACGCCAAGACCTGGCCTCAGAAGCGGCGTGAGCGGGACGAACTGATACGCAAGGAGTTGGCCGGCCAGGTGCCTATAGACCTGGCGCGCAGCGTGGAGTACGCCAGCACCATCATAGCCGCGGCGGAGACGGGAGTCCCGGCGGTGGTCCACGGCAGTGTGCCCAACCGAGGACTGGTCTCCAACCTGCCCCAGGACAACGTGGTGGAGGTGGCCTGTACCATAGACCGTAGCGGCATCCACCCCTGCCACTTTGGCGCCCTGCCGGCCCACCTGGCGGCCCTGTGCGCATCCAATATGGCCGTCTTCGAAATGGCGGTGACAGCTATCTTGGAGCGAGATCGCGAGGCCGCCGTACGGGCCCTGATGCTGGACCCCCTCACCGCCGCCGTCTGTTCTCTGGCCGAGGTCCGCCGTATGTTCGACGAGATATACAACGCGGAGCTGGACTTGGGCCTGATTCCAGAACTGGCCTAACTTGAACCCCCAAGGAGGGAACAGGTGAAGATTGAAAGCATCGAGACCTTTCTGGTTGACCGCTGGTTCCTTATCCGCATAAACACCGACGCGGGCATCAGTGGGGTGGGTGAGGGCGGCCTCCACGGCTTCCCCCAGGCCGCAGAGACGGTGGTCAAGGCCTTCCAGCGCTACCTCATAGGCCAGGACCCCCTGAAGATAGAGCACCATTGGCAGTACCTCTACCGGTTCTCCCACTTCAAGGGGGCAGCCATAGGCAGCGCCCTGAGCGCCGTGGACATCGCCCTTTGGGATATCAAGGGTAAGTACTACCAGGCCCCAGTGTGGGAGCTCATGGGTGGCAAGACCCGGGACAAGGTGCGCCTGTACATGCATGTCAACGGTGAGACCCCCGACGCCCTGGCGGAGAGCGCCCGCAAGGCCGTCCAGCAGGGCTTCACCGCCGTCCGCTTCGCCCCCTTCACCGAGGAGTTCTACAACCTGCGCTTTGACCAGCTCATTGACGAGGGGGTGAAGCGGGTGGCGGCGGTGCGGGAGGCCGTGGGCACTGGCGTGGATGTCTGTGTGGAGATTCACCGCCGCATGAGCATCCCCGAGGCCGTGGCCTTCGCCCGGGAGCTGGAGCCTTTCCGCCCCTTCTTCTACGAGGACCCCCTGACCCCCGACAGCAACGAGTCCATGGCCGAGGTGGCCCGCAAGGTGAACATTCCCATCGCCACCGGGGAGCGGTTCACCAGCATCTGGGAGTTTCGAGAGCTGCTTCAGCAGCGCGGCGCCTCCTACATCCGCCCTGACCTGTGCCTGGCAGGCGGGCTCACCCACTGCAAGAAGATCGCCGCCGTAGCCGAGTCCTTCAACATCGGCGTGATCCCCCACAACCCCTTGAGCCCCGTCA